>CAMJQC010000048.1 GCA_946407975.1 uncultured Bacteroidales bacterium | reverse complement strand
CTTTGTTGGCAGCTTTGGCCACATAGGATGTGCCGTCCATGTCCTTGGTCCAGTGGCGGTCCTTGCCGTAACCCAGCGAGCTGTTGATGATGTCGGCACCGTTTTTGTCGGCCCACTCGGCACCTTGCGCCCACCACACTTCTTCCTTGAATGGCTCGGGGTCAATTTCGGTACGGGCGAGAAGGAATTCCGCTCCCGTGGCGAGGCCGAGTTTCTGACCGTCTTTCATTCCGGCTATACAGCTTAGCACCATGGTGCCGTGTGAACTCCAGCCATAGACGTCTTCCTTTTTGTTGGGGAAGTTGTAGGTTGCCTTAATCTGCTGATTGTCGCGAAGATGCTTGAAGGCTTCGTGGGTGTTGACACCCGGGAAACCGCCGTCCATAACACAGACGCGGAGGCCTTTTCCGTCAATGCCGTGATCGATGAAATGCTGACCACCAAAACGTTTCAACTGGTCGCTGAGAACATCAGGTGTTGGTTCATTTTCCGTGGTTATGGTATAAGATTTTTCAATAGCCATAACTCCTTCTGATTCGATCTCTTGGATGCGACTTACAAAGGGCAAGGCTTCAATTAAACTGGCGTTGTCTTCGGTGGCCATAATGCCAACGGCGTTGAGCCAGCGCGACTCGCCGAACGATTCGGACGCATAGGTGTCAACGGCATCGCAATAGGTTGAGTTCAATGGGTAATTGCTGATATCATAGAGGTCAGCACCACATTGTTGGTAACGCTCGATGGCTTTGGCATCAAAATAGGAATAAGGGTCGAATTGGGTGTCGTTCTTGTCGGTGAAGAAGACCCAGTAGCATTTTTCCTGGCTTATTCCCACTATAGCCAATAGGCTAAAAATGAATGTGATAATGGACTTTTTCATACTAATAACTAATGTTTTTAAACCATATTCTATGAATTTGCAATAATACGCTTTTCCTTTTAAAGGATTACTTGTTTCATGCGAATCGACAGAAAATTTGCCTTTTGTAGCTTTTAAATCCATTGTATGGACAGTGCTGAGCAATCGCCTTTAGGGTTTTTATGACTAAAAAAGCCACTTTTCTAAATTAGAATCATTCTAATTTACGTTATTAATCTAATTTAATATTGTAGATACCTTATATTCAATACATTATAATCAATCAAAAATCGGTTAAAAAGCTTGTTTTTAATTTGGAATGAGTGGTTTATTTTTCTAAATTTGCACCGTTTTTAGGAAGATAAGTCTTTCAAAAAGCGAAGAATAGAGAATAATTAAATATTAACTCAAAATTTAGGAGAACAAATATGGCAAAAGTTAAGTCTTTAGCAGAACTGAAAGCGATGAGAGAAAAGCTTCAGTCGAACCTTGACCTCCGCGAAAAGAGCAACGATCCTGACTCTTTGGTTCAAATCAAGGTTGCAATGGCTACCTGCGGTATAGCTGCTGGTGCCAAACAAGTTATGGAACACATGATGGAGAAAGCCGACGAGTTGAAACTTGGCGTCGTCTTCACACAGACCGGTTGCATGGGTTACTGCCATGCTGAGCCGACCATCGAGGTGAAGTGCCCGGGCAGAGACCCGATCGTCTTCGGTCATGTCGACAACAACAGAGCTGACGAAATCCTCACCAAGTATGTCATGAACAACGAGATGGTGGAAGGCGTCATTCCTGTAAACTACGAAACTATTGGCTAATCAATAATTTGGAGGAATTTATATGACTAAAATCAAGATGCACGTGCTATGCTGTGGCGGTACCGGTTGCCAAGCTTCAGATAGTGCGCAAATCATCAAGAACTTCCAGGATATTTTGGCCGCTAAGGGTTTGCAAGATGAAGTTCAGGTGGTCAGAACGGGCTGCTTTGGCTTCTGCGAAAAGGGCCCCATCGTCAAAATCATGCCTGATAACACGTTCTACACCCAGGTGAAGCCTGAAGACGTCGAAAAGATCGTCAACGAACACATCATCAAAGGCCGTAAAGTGACTGACTTGCTTTACATGGATCCCGAAAACAAGGAGCATGTCTCCGACTCAAAGCACATGGGCTTTTACCGCAAACAGCTCCGTATCGCTTTGCGTAACTGCGGTTTTATCAACCCTGAAAACATCGACGAGTACATCTCACGCGATGGTTACGAAGCCTTAGGTAAAGTGCTGGGTGAAATGACACCTCAACAGGTCATTGACGAAATCACCAAGTCAGGTCTGCGTGGCCGTGGCGGTGCTGGTTTCCCGACCGGTGTGAAATGGGGTCTCTGCGCAAAGAACCAAGCTGACCAGAAATACATCATCTGCAACGCCGACGAAGGCGACCCAGGTGCGTTCATGGACCGTTCCATCATGGAAGGCGACCCGCACAGCATCGTCGAGGCTATGGCCATCTGCGGCTATGCCATCGGCGCCACCCACGGTTTGGTTTACATCCGTGCTGAATACCCGCTGGCTATCCACCGTCTGCAAGTCGCCATCGCCCAGGCTCGTGAATACGGCCTGCTCGGTAAGGACATCCTCGGCTCGGGCTTCGATTTCGATATCGAGCTCCGCTACGGTGCCGGTGCTTTCGTCTGCGGCGAAGAGACCGCTCTGATCCACTCGATGGAAG
>CAMJQC010000047.1 GCA_946407975.1 uncultured Bacteroidales bacterium | reverse complement strand
TTGTGGCCTTCGTCGTCGGCAAAGTAAATGGGAATGTCATTGCAGATGGCATCCAACTGCTGGCGGGTAGGCATATTTTCCATGAAGTTGATGTAGTTCCAGCCAAAGCCAAAGATGGATTTCGCTCCTGCTTCCTTAGCCTTTTTGGCGGCAGCGGGAACGACTTCGTTCAGGAACTCTTCCGGAGTTTTCCCAATGGCTACCGAACCGATGATGGGCAGGGCGATACCCATCGAATAATGGGCGTGGCCGTTGCCGCAGGAAGGCATCACAAGGCCTTTCCCAGAATAATCTATGACCTCGGTCTTGCCAGCTTCAATAAAGGCTTCAGCGCCTTTCTTGTCGCCAACATAAACGTACTTGCCGTCTTTCACGGCAAAGGCTTCTACAATCCGACCGTTTTCGGAAGTAAAGATCTTTCCATAGACCACGAGGTCGGCGCGGGTTTTTTCAGAAATATTGTTCATGTTCAATATTTTTTTACAGCATAAAATATTTGTTCAGGAAATAGGTCCTTTCCCAATCCACAATCTTTACTTCGGATTCCTTGGCCGGATGGATGTCGAACTCGTCGAGTACCATCACTTTCTTATCCTTCAGGTCGTAAAGCGGCCACTCCTTGGCCTTGCCGTCAGGTGAGATGTCGGCGCTGAGCGACGGGGTGCCGGTCTTGGCAAACTGAATCCATAGCTTGCGCATGGTCTTGCAGAAGGTTTCGTCAAACGTCCTTCCCGTGTCGGCGGTAAACTCCGGATGATTGAATACCACCGAAAGCTCAATGGCGTGTCCGCATTTCATAATCGGATCGGGCGACTCCGGCGTAAAATAATAGGTGTAACATTTGCCACCGCCCTTGGCCTGCTCCTCCGAAAGTCTGATGACAGGCGCAATAAACCAACTCTGGCTGAACACGCGGCTATCAGGCTCGTAATAGTCTCCCTTCACATCCTTCATGTAGCTCTCCACCAGCGCTTTCTCTTCGGGCGGCAATTGGGCGAACTTCTCTTTCTTGCGCTCGGCGATCCACTTATCCCAGCCTTCCAGTCCGAAGCTGGACACGAAAAAGTCCATCTCGTCTTTGTTGCAACCCACAAGAATCTCCAAATCCTTCGCTGCGCCGTTGGCGTAGGCCGCAAACGTATCTTCGGGCAGATACTTGCCATCTCTTTCGGGCATCTGGTGTGCAAAAAGCACGGAAGAAGCTTCGAGAAGTTTTTCGCCATCAACCTTCAAGAGATCGGCTACGGTCTTGCAGCTCAGCACTTCCATCAGCTTATTGGCGTGTGCAATCCCTTCTTCTGGAGATCTCGTCTGGTTGACGGAGCCGCTCTCGGCAATAAGCCGCTTGAAATACTGCTGGGAACCTGGAATCAGCGGGAGCAGGGTACAGCTTGCGGCACCTGCGGACTCACCGAAGAGGGTCACGTTGTCGGGGTCGCCGCCGAAGCCTGCGATGTTCTCGTGAACCCACTTCAGCGCCTTGACCTGATCCAAGAGTCCCAAGTTCTGCGAGTCTGGATAATCCTTACCGTCCGACAGATGCGACAGATGCAGAAAGCCCATCACGCCGAGTCTGTATGCAATTGTAACAACGATGATATCGGGGTTTTCTTTCACCAGATTGATGCAGTCAAACATCGGGTCAATGGTTCCGCCTGCTTCAAAGGCACCGCCATGAATCCACACCATGACGGGTTTCTTCTTCGTTGTCACCTCGTCCGACTTCCATACGTTCAGATACAGGCAGTCTTCATCCAGATAGTAAAGGGAACCTGTTTCTAATTGCGCGTTGCCGTAGGCACTTTTCGCATTGTAATAGGCCTCATAGATGCCATTATCAGGAGCAACATCCACCGGAGCTTTCCAGCGCAACTCCCCTATTGGCTGCTTGCCGACATACGGGATGCCCCGAAATACAGTGATATTCTCCGTCTTCCTGCCGACGAAAGTACCGTTGATGCATTTGACGGCCAGCGACTGGTCATAATTACCGTCGGTAATCGGCTTGTTCTCGCCGCCGTACATCTCCCTCAGTAGCTCTCTTGGGTTGGTTAAACTATCTTTCTGTTCACTCATAGAATAATCCTCTTGATTTTTGGTTAATTCATTTTCTTTCCGCCAATGTAAACCTCTGCCGGTTTGTTATTGGTTTTAAGTAGGTGGGCAAAATGCCCACCTACTGACATTAAATGCTTATTATTGAACCTTGCTTAGCTCCAGAGTTTCGGTGTGGGTAGTGAGGTCTTCGTCTAAACGCAGGGCCGTCCACTTCATCTTGCCGTCCTGAATGCTTTCGATTTCCCACCAGTCGCGATTTTCATCACTTGAGGCGGTATTCTGCCAGCGGGTGCAAAGAAGCGAGCCATCAACGAAGTATTCTGACATCTCGTCTTCAAAGACCTGCCAGGAGTCACCGTCCTTCAGTGAAAAGACGTATGTTCCATCGGCTTTGAACTCCCAGCGCCAAGTTTGCTGCTTGTTCTCGTTCTGGACCTGTGCCTCCCAGGTGCCAATGACAGACTGCTCAAAGTCGTCTGTCACCCGCACCCAACGCTCAGTATAAAACTCGTGCAGAAGAACTTCGGTGCCCCCAGTAAGGGTCCATTCGGTAGTCAACCGCATTTCGTTATCGGTAATGGAGTTAACGGTGGCTGTCAGCACACTTGTAAAGAGACCATCTTCCTCAATGGCAGTAAAACCGTCTTCGTGGAATGTGACTTCGGCCGGCGTCCTATTTTCCCACGTCATCGTATTGATTTCGGAAATGCTGTAACATCCCTTAGTAGCCGACTCAAAGGTGACAACCGACTTAAAGGAGGTGGGGCATGCCTCACCGTCCAGATCGGCGACAATCCACTTGCCTTGTACCTTGTTGAAAAGTTCCGTGTTAGGTTTTTTACATGAGGTGAATACACTCGCGCTGCAAATGAGGGTGGCGGCGAGTACCCAATTGAGAATCTTTTTCATTTTGTATAAATTCTAAGTTGTTTAATAATTGCTTTTGTTTTTGTTTGTGCTATACGCCCGCGTTAGCAGACCCTCTTGGACGACCCGTTCCCAAGACGCTCTGCCCAGGACATCATCAGGTCTTCCCGCCTTCCGAACAGATCCTTCTGCATGCCGATGGCATCGTCGAAGACCATCGTCT
>CAMJQC010000046.1 GCA_946407975.1 uncultured Bacteroidales bacterium | reverse complement strand
GCTCATGACATGGTTTCGTTCAATCTGAAGGCTGATGCTAAAGTCAGCGTCTATGACGTTACCGGTCGCATGGTCAGCACGATGAACGTGGCTGCTGGTCAAGGACAGTATCAGGTTGCCGGTCTTGAGAATGGCGTTTATTTCCTGAACATCCGTTACAACGACGGTAAGACCGAAGTCGCTCGTTTCGTTAAGTTCTAATGCGTAAGATCTATCTTATCGCAATCATCCTTGTCTCCGCCTGTTGTGGCTACGCCCAACAAGCGGAGACATCGCGTTTTGAGGTGGAACGCTGGTCGAAAACCCAGAGCTTCCGCTTCGAACCGTTTGCCGAACAAGGCGGCATGATAGTGTATGACACTGAAAAGACAGATGAAGACAAGAACCGGCTCTGGAACTTCGTCACCCTCGATACCAATCTCTTCGAGCAGCGCTCCGACCTGATTCCCTTGCCCGACAAGCTAAAGCTTTTCGACTCTAAGAGCTCTGCCGAATGGGCAGTATTCGTCTTCGTGGAAGAAAAAGTCTCCCGTTCTGACTCCATCACCCTTTTTATGGTGACTTGTCAGCGCTCCGAACTGAAATTCAGCACGTTTTCCGATAAACTTCCTGAAAAGACGGTGCTGCAATCCATGGCTTTGATTGACGGCAACCTGATGCTGTCAGTCAACTTCAAGACGGGTGGCGGTTTCCTAAAGCAATACGACTTGGATCGCCATACGCATCGTGTTGTCACGCCCAATATTAGCAACGACTTTATCCTGTTTCAGTTTGCGGCTTTTCCCGAAGAGCGTTTGTTTGTGCTCGCTGCCCGTGAGTTTGTAGATAAACACTACAAGGCCACCACGTTTCAAGTGTATTCGCATGACGGCTTTCTGATGCGTTCTTATCGTTTTGAGAACGCTGAAGGCGTAGGACTGGGTCGCATGTGTTTTGCTTTTGACGACCAACGTCAGCTGATGGTTTATGCTACCTTGGAGCGCGAAAGCAACAAGAAAGTCACCGTGGAAGGCATGACCGAAGACTTCAGCAAGATTGCCGTAGGCGTTACATGGATCAAGTTTGCGTCCAGCGGTATGATGAATAGGACCTACCTTTTCAAAAACCTGCCCGAGATTGAACAGGCTTTGACGGCTTCGGATCGCTTGAAGGTGAAGGAGGAGCTGCTGAAGATGAAACAGGGCAAGAAGCAAGAGAAAGGGGAGATTGCTTTCCAGTTTTATACGCCGAGAATGGTGAGATTCGGCGACTTACAGGTGTTTGCCGCCGAGGCCTTCCATCCAGTCTATCACACCGAGACCCGCATGGAATACGGCTTTCATGGTACTTATCCCATACATTACACTGTTTTCGATGGCTACGACTTCTTCAGCGAAATCCTGCTGGCGTTCGACCAAGATGGCGAACTACACTGGTTCAATGCCGCGCGTTTCGAGAATGATCTGACCGAGACGCTGTTTGCACATGCTTCGGAAACCGTTTGTCACGATGAGCTTCTGGTGACCTCGCCAAGCCATCAACAGCTGCGTTACGAGGTGTTTGATGCCGATGGCAGCCGTTTGCTTGATCAGGAGACGATTTCGCTGGACTTCTATTATGGCACCGATTCGTTCTACCATGAATTCGATGCAGGCATGTACCAATGGTATGACGACCGTTTTATCGTTCATGGATGTCAAGTCATTGAAAATCCACGGCTGCGTAATACCCAAAGGGTAGTGTTTTATGTGCAAAAAATCCAGTACGAGTGATGCTGTTGAGCTACCTCCGATATGTTGTGCGGCGCAAGAATGAGTTTCACATTCATTCCCCTTTTGTTTACAAACTCTACACTCAGGTGATTAGGGGAGGGGACGAGGAAGCTTTAAAGTCCTTGGGCATCGAGCGTACGGAGATCGTGATGGATAGCGTGATACCTGCTTACGATGGCAAGGTGATGTATGTGGTGGAAGGCATACACCGTGATCAAAAGAAAGAGGCGTTATGGCATACGATTTGTGACCGTCCTGACGTTACATTGACAATAGACTTATATGATAAAGGGTTGTTTTTTTACCGCGAAGGGATGGAAAAGCAACACTTCGTTTTAAAAAACTGAAATGATGAAAAACGTTACTTATACCAAGACTGGCGATGCCGGAACGACTTCCTTGGTTGGAGGCCGTCGGGTGCCCAAGTATGACGACAAGGTAGAGGCCTATGGCACTGTGGATGAGCTGAGTGCTTACATCGGCGTGCTCTATGACCTCGAAGGCGTTTCCGACGCTGTCAAAGAGACTTTGAGTGTGATTCAGAACAAGTTATTCACCTTGGAATCGCATTTTGCCATGGACAAGGATACGGAGATTGCCAAGATGATCCCTGTGTTGGCAGAGGAAGATGTGGCTTTTTTGGAAGGCAAGATCGATGCGATGAACGCCGAGTTGCCCGTGTTGCGTGCCTTTGTGATCCCTGGGGGTAACATGCGTGCGTCGGTGAGTCATGTGTGTCGCACGGTATGCAGGCGCGCCGAGCGTCAGGGATGGCGTTTGGCTTCGCATGAGGAAGTCGATGCCATTGATTTGAAGTATCTGAATCGGCTATCAGATTATTTCTTTGTTTTGGCCAGATATTTCGATTTTCTGATGAAAAACGATGAAAAATGCTGGGAATCAGATAAATAAAAAGTTTTAAATTTTTTATAAAAAACACTTGACATTTATCTGATATGATGTAATTTTGCACCCTCAAATTTAAACTGAAAAGACTATGTATTGGACACTGGAATTAGCATCGAAATTGGAAGACGCTCCGTGGCCTGCAACACGTGACGAGTTGTTGGATTGGGCCCTGCGTACTGGAGCACCGCAAGAAGTGATTGAAAACCTGCAAGAGATTGAGGACGAAGGTGACGTTTACGAACGCATTGAGGACTTGTGGCCGGATTATCCCACGAAAGATGATTTCTTTTTCCACGAGGATGAGTACTAATTAGCAACTAACTGAAAATCAGTTAAATAAAGAAGATCCTTGGGTTAACTAAGGATCTTTTTTTATGCCATTTTTGGCCGATTTTTGGCCTTTTTTAGCCAAAAGTTAACCTAAAGTTGTACCTAATTACTCCTTTTTTTCTAAGAAGAAGTAATTACTATTTGGGATGATCAAGAAGAAAAGTGGTATTTCTCTATAGTGGATGTGTGCGGCGTACTTGCTGATAGTAAAGATTCACTAACTGCACGGAAGTATTGGAATAAGCTAAAGCAACGTTTAAAAGACGAAGGTAATGAAACGGTGACAAAATGTCACCAGTTGAAAATGCGTGCTGCCGATGGCAAATTGCGATTGACCGATGTGGCTGATACCGGATTCACAAATCATTGCAGGAAGCAAGGATAGGATGTATGTCTCTTTCGGTCTTGGCCAGCAATGGTATGTGCCCACCTGCCTGCCTTATGAAATCGATGTCGTTGACCTCACTTGGGACGGCACCACGATGTTTCATGTCTCCTACGACGGCGTGTTGCGCCACAGCCGTGAACAAGGCAACAATTGGCAAGTCCTCAACTCCCCGTTCGAGGGTGTCAACTACACCACGTCTCTATGCCTCGCCTATGGCTGGAGGCATTTGGTACACCGAGTTGCCCGCAATGCCATGTTTCGTAGGCGAATC
>CAMJQC010000045.1 GCA_946407975.1 uncultured Bacteroidales bacterium | reverse complement strand
CCGTCGAGGATGACCTGGTCGTTGGTGTAGCTGTGGATGGTGGTGATGTAACCCTTCTCGATGCCGAAGCGGTCGTTCAGGACCTTAGCCACAGGAGCGAGGCAGTTGGTGGTGCAGGAAGCGTTGCTGACGCACTGCACGTCGTCAGTCAAGTCGTTGTTATTGACGCCCACGACGATAGTGGCGTCGATGGTGTCCTTGGCAGGAGCGGAGAGGATGACCTTCTTGGCACCGTTCTTCAGGTGGTCGCCATAGCCGCCCTTGCTGCTTTCCTTGCTGCGGAACACGCCGGTGGATTCGACCACCACGTCAGGAGTCTTGCCCCATTTGATGTTCAGCGGGGAACGTTCGGCGGTGACAGGGATGCGCACGCCGTTGACGATCAGTGCGGTCTCATCATATTCCACGGTGCCGGGGAACTTGCCCTGCGTGGAGTCATACTTTAAGAGGTGGGCCAAGACCTTCGTGCTGGTCAGGTCGTTGACGCCTACGATTTCGAGATTCGGGCGTTCGCAGATGATGCGGAACACGTTACGGCCGATACGGCCGAAACCATTGATACCTACTTTAATCTTTTCCATTTTAGTGTATTTTGTTTGTTTGACAATTCGTTATGAACGAAATTGCAAAAATACGATTTATTGGGAAATGTTTTCATTTTCGATGAAAAGTTGGATTACTTTTTTTCTTTTTTGTCTTCTTTTTGAAAAACAGAGGCAATACCCTTAAAATCCGTATCTTTGCATTACATATTTTTGATTTATGAGCGACACCTTCAAATCTCAGGCTCTCGAAGCCAATTTGGCCCAAACACGCTATAAAGATATCTTTATCCCCGAAGAACATAAACAGTTTATCGAGCTGTCAACCAAATATTTCGGCATCCACAAACGTGCCAACGACTGCATCACCGAGTTCCACCATCCGCTGTCCAACCACACTTTTGTGACGGAAGAACTGCGCAAGATGTTGCTGGATGACTTTTGGTTCTATACGCGTGACGATTTTCCCGCCGACGCTTTGCAGATCCCACTGGAGATGATGCACAGCTTGCTGAAGCCGGAAGTGACCCGGAAACTGCGGCTTAATGTCATCATAACCCTTATGGAGTTCGCCAATATGGTGATTGAGAAATCGTCAAAACATGTCCATCTTATTGACGCAGTATTCAAGATTTTGGAAGACAGCTTCGAGCAAAACAAGGACTGTTTCATTTTAGCGACAAAACATGCCGCACGTTATCTGGACAAGGTGGCACACGATGAGCGGTTCGGCGCCTCAGCCTGCCATCTGTTGCGGATGATGTTGCAAGAGAACTATCGCTATTGGCAGGAGAGTAGCCAGGTGGAGCATTGGGTGGAAGGCAAGGCCGACCTGCTGAAAGAGGAAGAGAAAACAGCCATCATCAACGAGATTGGCAAGCCCTATTTCGACGGACTGCAATCTCAACTTGACGCCACCACGACATGGGAAGGCTTGACGGAATTGCCCAATTTCGAAAAACTGGCCAGCCGTTTCACCGAATCGGAAAACACCTTCTCGCATTTCATCACGAAGTTCCATTTCGTGTTCTTCCTGTTGCATCTGCCAGGCATGGAGAACCAACGCGAACGTCTCATCTGGAACATGGACCGCATGATGCGCGAAGCCATCGACGAAATGCCGCAAGACGAGCTGATACCTTTCATCGACACGATTTTCGATTTGGCCGAAGAACTGCGTCACGACTATATGTCGGCCGTGCTCGACTTCCAGTTGACCCTGGGTAAGAAAGTGATCGATGTCGACGAGACAGAGCAAAAGGAAATCGTCAATTACCTGGAGAAGAAGCTTATCAACTTCGGTTTCGTCACCCCGGGTAAGGTCTTCGTAGGCGAGGACTGGCAACTGTCGGTAGATGAGAACCACATCAAGAATATCCGTGTGTGGCTCGAACTCATCGAGTACTCGCAGTCGCTGATGGAGAAACTGCTTTCCGCTTTGATCGTCAACCTGAAACTGGGTGGCATCTTTCTCAGCGATACGGACTTGTTCCAGCGCGAAATCACCAAGATACTGAACTCCAACATCAGGCCTTATTATAAGAAGGTGAAGCAGCTGTCGCGTATCTTCCCGGTCTATTTCAACGAAATTGGCGCCGAAGGTGAGATCCGCAATGTCACCACCAATATGGACGAAATCAGCGGTCGTCAGGACCAGCTCGTCCATTTTTTAAGGAAACAGGTCCATACTGAAAGCAACAATACACTTATTGGGCTGACATTCAACGTGTTCAAATTCTGGAATGACGGTGATTTGAAAGTCTTGAAACCCATCCTGCCGAAGAATGTGTTCGACAGCATCGATAAGAAAAGCACCTGGTTCACTTTTGTACATCAGATTGTACAGAAGATGGGGGAGATATCTTGCATGAACGCCGAGAGCCTGCTGATGCTCTCTCGCGAGGACTATGAGAGCCTCATCAATTCCGCTTGCGAGAGGCTGGCATTGGAGGCCGACATCATCAATCGTGAGCATGCCCGCTTGATGGACATCCGTGACCTGTATGCCTATCTGAGGGAGAAATACTCGTTCGAGTCGGTCAATATCTTCAACTATATGCGGACTTTCTCCTTCAATAGCGACAAGGAGATCGACGCGCTCGAGAAGTCGTTTCACCAGAAAGACCTTGGCAAGACCATCAAGTTGCTGTACGGTTTCATGGATAAGCTGAAGACCATCATCTTTGATCCTGCCGAGAGCGAAGGCTGGGAGAACATCTATCACAAGCGCCATATCGCCATAGGCATCCCGTCAATGTACGGAACCTATCGGGAGAATAAGTTTGAGGCTATGGGCCTCACGTTCAGATTGGAACGTGTGGCGACCCAGCTCATGGAACGCGTGGTTTCCTCCATCAACCTCGACTACATCTCCGAACGCACCCTGCTTGAGATCTATCGTATCCTGGAGTATTTCCGCGAAGGCCTTGAACTCGACGGCATCACCAACCAGGGCTTGAACTCCAAATTGGAGATGCTGCGCTACAGTTTGACTTCCAGGAGCTTCTCCTTCGACCAATATATCAACATCTTCCAGTTCGTGGCCGAGGACGTGCGACGTATCATCATCAAACACTTCCTTAAATCGTACGAATATCCGCTGAAGATCGTCATCCCACAGCTCTTTGACCCTGAGCACAAACTCAATGAAAAGGATACGATGACGCTGATCTCCAAGAAGTCCGAGGAGTTCCATCGCGATTTGCTCTCCGATGCCTTCCTGATGCAACCTTTGGACAATTTCATCGCCCGAATCCTGAAGTCCTTACGGGGCATGAAGGCCGACCTTGACCCAAAACTCATCAGTGACATCATGACCTACAACTCGGAGATGTTGATCAGCCCCTTCTGGGAAAAGAAGAGCAAGATGGACAACCAAGTGTTTATCGGTAGCAAGGCCTATCACTTGAAGAACCTATATCAGGCTGGGATGCCGGTACCTCCAGGTTTTGTCATCACCACGGAGGTGTTCCGTCGTAATGAGACCATTAACACCATCCCTGAACTGCGTACGGAGATTCACGGCATGATACATGACTATATTGCTGGTCTTGAGAAGATTACAGGAACAGAATATGGCAATCCTGAAAAACCGCTTCTGTTGTCGGTCCGTTCCGGAACCGCCATCTCCATGCCGGGTGCGATGGATACGATTCTGAATGTCGGACTGAATGACGCGTTGGTGGAAGCCATAGGTAAAGACGAAGCCAAGAGCTGGTCTATATGGGATTCCTATCGCCGTCTCCTTCAAAGCTGGGGCATGGCTAAGGGCATCGAACGCGATGAGTTTGACGAGGAGATCAACCGGTTTAAGCAGCAGTATGATGTGACGCAGAAAGTCGACTTCAATGCTGGTCAGATGCGCGAGATTGCCTATGCCTATAAGCAAATCCTTGAAAAGCATGAAGTCGTCTTTGAACAAGACCTGTTCAAGCAGCTGATTGCCTGCATCAACCGTGTGTTTGAGTCGTGGAACTCGGAACGTGCCTTGGCATACCGTAGCCACATGAGTATCGCTGAAGACTGGGGTACTGCGGTGATCGTCCAGCAGATGGTGTTCGGCAATTTGAAGAACACCTCGGGTTCGGGCGTCGTGTTTACGCAGAACCCGCATCGTGAGCGTCCCGGCGTCCACCTCTATGGTGACTTTACGCTGCGGAGCCAGGGTGAAGATATCGTAGGCGGTCTGGTCAAGCCGTTGCCGATTGGTGAGACGCAACGTAAGGCTTCCAACCTGCCTGGGCCGTCCATGCAGACCTTGTTGCCAGAGATATATAAGAAGATCTATGACATCGCTAAACAACTGACGGAACAGATGGGGTATAGCGCTCAGGAGATAGAGTTTACCTTCGAGTCGGAGAACCCTGACGATTTCCGTATCCTGCAGATTCGTGACCAGGATCTGCGTTTGGAAGACAAGATGGATGCGTTCGTTTTGTCGCCGAAAGACATGCATCAGATAGGGCAGGGCATTGGGATTGGCGGCGGTGCCATGAATGGTCTGGTGGCCTTTAACGAAGAGGATATTGCTGCTATGCGTAAGCAGCATAAAGGGTGCAATGTCATTTTGGTTCGTCCTGATACCGTTCCCGACGACATCGGCATGGTCTTCGACTGCGATGGCTTATTGACGGCTCGAGGTGGCGCCACTTCGCATGCTGCGGTGACGGCTGTGCGTTTGGGAAAGATCTGTGTGGTGAGTTGTGCCGCCCTGCTAGTAGATGATGATAGGCATTGCGCCGATCTCAACGGCACGCCGCTTCACGCTGGTGATGCCATCGCTATTGACGGTAATCTAGGTGTGGTTTATCTTGGACATTATGCTACAGAAAAGATGGTAGTGAATAAGGGATATAACTATTGATCGTTGTTCACCTTATTATATATATGCGTCCATGCTTGAAAAATCGGGCATGGACGTGTTGTTTTTATGCCATTTTTATCGGTTTTATTCCAAAATCTCAAATAATGGGGCATAAAACGAGCGAATTTCAGTCGTTTTTTATGCTTTTTATGACGTAAAAAACAAAGAAATAGGCATTATCTAAAATTTTATTTCATTGATTATCAAAGTAATATCTGCTATAATAAAAAAATATTTCGTGAGATGTTGGAGTGAATATAAAAGTTTGTACTTTTGCACCCGCAAACGACGGAAGTAGGGGAACGGTTTAGAGGGGCGTTTGCCTGAAGTTCTTTGAAAGTCTGAGGCCAGCACAAGAGACGCGGCGCCGTTTGGTGCCGCGCGGATAAGGAACAGAACACATACCCTTCGGGCCGGGAGGCCACGGAGGGGGGCGGACCTTGAACAGGAAAAAAAGAG
>CAMJQC010000044.1 GCA_946407975.1 uncultured Bacteroidales bacterium | reverse complement strand
CCATCCAACACCCACTGCGGGTCATCGTCGAAGTAGGCACTTTCGGTGATGTTATACATTATCTGATCTCCGTTGGATGATACGATAGCAACATCGGAATATGGATCTCTCATGTGGGTAATCAACGTCACGGCAAACCATTTGCCATCGGGCGACCATTCGTAACCTATGCTGCCATAATGCTGTGTGCCATCAGTAATCTGGCGCACTTCTTTTGAATCTATATTATAGACTTTCAGAATGTTACGGTTTTCGATGAAAGCAATTTCCTTGCCGTCAGGAGAATAGTCAGGATTACTGCGCTCGATGCCGTCGTTCGGGAACAGCGGCTTCTCATCAATCAATGTCGCATAGGCGAAGTTGAAGTCTTCTTTGCGCTCGATGGTAGCCTGGTAGAGGTTCCAGTAGCCGTCGCGTTCAGATGCATAAACCATAGTGCGTCCGTCTTTTGAGAATGAGGGACTGCGTTCGGGTTGCGGTGTATGGGTGATCTGCTTGGTGGTGGCATATTCGTCTGTACCAGTCACAAACACTTCTCCACGAGAAGTGAAGGTCACCAGCTTGCCGTCCCGACTCAGGTCGAAGTCACCCACGCCCTTGAAGTCTTTCTTTTCGATTTGTTCCGTAGGTTGGTCGTTGACGATTTCCACATGCACTTTCTTGGGTTTCTCGCCCACATGATGAGCATAGATCTCACCCATGTAGCCGTAGCAAATCACGCCGTTGTTGGCCACGCTCAGGAAACGCACTGGGTGAGTCTTGTAGCGTGTCACGGCCTCGACTTTCTCAAGGTTGTCGATTGGTGCTTTGTACACATTGAAGCTGCCGCCGTTTCGCTCACTCAGGAACACCACTTCCTGATAGCCAGGCAGGTATCGTGGATCACGGTCTTCGCCAACGTTGGTGGTCAGGATGGTGTGGGTGCCTTTTTTGGCATCGTAATATACAACGTCGCGGGCTACTGAGGAGACATGATGCTTGCGCCAGATGTTCTCGCTGCCTTTACGATCGTAATAAAGGAACGATTTGCCGTCCTTGTCGAAAGAGAGGCTGCACACTGGCACCGCCACCACTTGCTCTGGGCGACCGCCTTTAACGCTTATCTTGTATAGTTCAGTAATCCAGCTTGCAGGAAACTGTATGTTTTCAGCTGGTTTCTGGATCTGTGCCGAGAAGTAGATTTCCTTGCCATCGGGTGAGAAGGCCAACGGCGTTTCGTAGGCTGAGTTGGTGGTGAGGCGCTGGGCCACACCGCCTTCGACTGATACAGTGTAGATGTCGTAGTTGCCGTTGCGGTCAGAAGCGAAGGCGATGGTCTTGCCGTCGGGCGACCAAATAGGCTGGGTTTCGTGCGATGACGAAGTGGTCAGCTGAAGGGCCTTGCCACCTCCGGTAGGGACCACGTACACGTCGCCTTTGTAGCTGAAGGCAATTTTGTCACCCTGAGGTGAAATCACATTATAGCGCATCCACAGCGGCTGCGCAGCTACTTGTAATCCAATGAAGCATAGAGCGATTAAAAACAGTTTTTTCATAGTAGTATAATTATTTCACTTTAAACCAAAATACAAGTTCGTCTTCCAAAAACAGTTCAAGCTTGTCGCCAACGTGAACCTCTCCGACCCCCTGTGGCGTACCTGTAAAGATATAATCGCCTTCTTTCAATGTCACGAAACGCGATACGTATGACACGATCCGGTCGAAGTTGAAAATCATGTCGGTGCTATGTCCCTGCTGGGCCCATTCGCCGTTCAGTTTCATGCCGAAGCTGATGTTTTGAGGGTCTTTCAACGTGCTGATAGGCTTGAATTCACCGATGGGTGCCGAGCTGTCGAAGGCTTTGGCAATCTCCCAAGGCTGTCCCTTTTCAATGCAACGCCGTTGCAGGTCTCGGGCGGTGAAGTCGATGCCTACAGTAATGGCGTCGTAATACTTATGGGCAAACTTTTCTTCGATGGAACGTCCTGGCTTACAAATTCTAATAACCAGCTCCGTCTCATAGTGGATCTCATGCGAAAAGTCAGGATAAAAGAAGGGGTTGTGCGGCAGCAGCAGTGCCGAAGCCGGCTTCATGAAGAAGAGCGGCTCGGCGGGCAGTTCCCGGTCCAACTCGGCGATATGCGCCAGGTAGTTTCTTCCTATGCAGATGATTTTCATGTTAATAACGTGCGGTTTTGCCACCCATCCTGAGCTTGATGGCGGTGATGAGTTTCTTTGTGTAAAGCGGGAAGTCGCTGTTCATCATCCAGGAATAGTATGACGGCTCCATGCGGAACACGTCTTCCACCCGCTTGCCTTTGTGCTTGCCGAACTGAAACACCTCTTGGCCCTCAGCGTCATAGATGATCTGTCCCGAGAGGTCGGCGTTCTGATGATGTGCTGAGAATTGCGACAGCTCCTTCATGTCGTTGACGGGTCCTTGCGATTTCATACCTTTGGAGTCCTCATAATCAACGCCTTGGTATTTGTCGAGCATGGCCTTCAGCACCTCGTAGGTGGCTTTGGTGTCGGCTCCAGCGCCGTGTGCTCCTTCGAGTTCCTCGTGACAGAAGAAACGGTAGGCGCTTTTCAACGTACGAGGTTCCATCTTCATGAAGATGTTCATCACATCAATGAAATTGCGATCCTTCAGGTCAAATTCACAGTCAACGCGGAGAAACTCCTCCATGAGCATCGGGAGGTCGAACTTTAGGATGTTGTAGCCTGCCAAGTCAGCATTGCCGATGAATTGGGCGATCTCTTTGGCCTTTTCGCGGAAAGTCGGCTGGTTGGCTACCATGAGGTCGGTGTAACCATGTACCGATGAGGCTTCCTCAGAGATGTGCATCTCAGGGTTGAGTAGCCATGTACGTTGCTCTTCGGTGCCGTCGACGTTCACTCGTAAAATGCTGATTTCAACGATTCGGTCGTGTGTGGTATTGAGTCCTGTAGTCTCCAAATCGAAAAAGGCTACGGGTCGTTTTAAGTTCAATTCCATGAATTTAAAATTTTTTTTCTTTTTTGCAAAGATAGTAGAAATTGTTTTACCTTTGTGCGATTTTTCAAACTTATAAAAAGAAAAGATATGATGGAAGAAAATGAAATGATGAATGAGAAGGAAGATTTGTTCTCGAAAGCAGTCAGAGCAGGGAAAAGAACCTATTTCTTCGATGTGAAAACCACCAAGAACGATGAGAAATACCTCACCATAACAGAAAGCAAGCGCCGTTTCGATAATGAACAAAACCGCTTCTTCTTTGAAAAGCACAAGATTTTCCTCTACAAGGAAGATTTTGAGAAGGTTTCAAAGGCTTTGGGTGATGCCATCAATTTCATTGAGACCGGTGTTTATCCGGAGGACTACAACGAGGAACCCGCTACCAACAACGAGGATGGTCTCGACAAGTGGTTCGATGATTTGGACAAGAACAACTGATCTCGTTCCGAGAAAGACATCAGGGGCTGCATCGAAAGATGCGGCCCCTTTTTTTATCAACAATAGTTTTCGTTGTTGATAACTTTCATTTCTCGAAAACAACAAAAACGGTCAAAAAACGTACTTTTGCCAACGGTAAAATCAGACAATAATCCATGGGAAAAATCATAGCTATCGCAAACCAAAAAGGCGGAGTAGGGAAGACCACCACAGCCATCAATCTGGCTGCCAGCCTTGCCGTCCTTGACCATAAGACGTTGCTCATCGACGCCGACCCTCAGGCCAACGCCACCTCAGGCGTGGGCTTCAACCCCAAAGAGATCGGCACCAGTGTGTACGAGTGCATCATCGACGGCACCAACCCACACGAGGTCATCGTGGAAACCGAGACCCCCAACCTCTTCCTGCTGCCCGCCCATATCGACCTTGTTGGCGCTGAGATCGAGATGATCAACCTGCCCGACAGGGAACACATGATGAAAAAGACCCTCGACAAGATCAAGGGCGAGTATGAATTCATCATCATCGACTGCTCGCCGTCACTGGGACTGGTCACCGTCAATGCTCTCACCGCTTCTGATTCTGTCATCATCCCAGTTCAGTGCGAGTACTTCGCTCTCGAAGGCTTGGGCAAACTCTTGAATACCATCAAGATCGTTCAAACCCGCCTGAATCCTAACCTGGACATCGAAGGCATCCTGCTCACGATGTTCGACACCCGCCTGCGCCTCTCTAAACAGGTGGTGGAAGAAGTCAAGATGCATTTCCAGGACATGGTGTTCAACACTATCATCAACCGCAACACTCGACTTGGCGAGGCCCCCAGCTTTGGCAAGACCATCATCATGCACGATGCCGGCTCCATCGGTGCCATCAACTACCTGAACCTGGCGAGAGAAATTTTGGAAAAAAATCAAATTAATTAGAATTGACAATGCCTGAAAATAAAAAAAGAGGACTGGGTCGCGGATTGGACGCCATCCTTCAAAGTCCTGAGACCGACATCACCAGCCGTGACATCAGTGGCGATTACGTGGCTGGTGCCGTGGCTGAAATCGACATCAACCTCATTGAGGCCAACCCCTTCCAGCCCCGTACTGAATTTGACGAAGTGGCTTTGGCTGAACTCGCCCAATCCATCAAGGAACAGGGCATCATCCAGCCTGTCACCGTGCGCAAACTGGGCTACAACCGCTATCAGCTGATCTCCGGAGAACGCCGTCTCAGAGCATCCAAGCTCGCTGGTCTGGCCAAGATTCCGGCTTTCATCCGTATCGCCAACGACGAGCAGATGCTGGAACTTGCTTTGATCGAGAACATCCACCGTGAGAACCTCAACGCCATCGAGGTGGCCATCTCTTACCAGCGCCTTATCGACGAGTGCAACCTCACTCAGGAACAGCTGAGCGAAAAGCTCGGCAAGAGCCGCTCTGCTATTGCCAACTTCCTTCGTCTGTTGAAGCTTCCGGCCGAGATTCAGATCGCCCTCCGCGACGGTCATATCAGCATGGCTCATGCCCGTGCCCTCATCAACATCGAGGACAAGGAAGCCCAACTGAAGCTCCTCCAGCAGATCGTCGAAGATGACCTCAACGTCCGCCAAACCGAGGAACTTGCCAATAAAGCCAAGTCTAACGCTGAGGAAAACAAAGAGCAGCGCAAGCAAACGAACTACCTCCCTGACCACTTTAAGGCTCAAATCAAGACCCTTTCACAGGCACTTAACACCAAGGTGAAGGTCAAACGCAACCTCAAGGGACAGGGTAGTGTGGTCATCGATTTCAAGAACCAAGAGGAATTCGACCGTATCATCGCACTCTTCAACAAGCAATAATGGCACGTTCCCGTTCACACCTTATCCTGATTTTGGGATTTGCTCTGTTGTTTTCTTCAACGGCGCATGCCCAAGGTGTGAAAAAAAAGGAACATAGCCCTCAAAAAGCTACCATCATGTCTGCCTGTCTGCCGGGATTGGGGCAGATTTACAACGGCAAATGGTGGAAGGTACCTATCGTCTATGCCGGTTTTGGCGGCTTTGGATATTTGGCATACACCAATTACAGGGATTACAGGACTTATCTCAACGCCTACAAAATCAAGACGGGCGATCTTGACGAAGGCGTTACGCCGACTGAGAAAGAGCTGTATCTTGCCAGTATCTATCAGGAAGGCCAATTACAGACCTATAAGGAATCGTACCGCCACGATTTTGAGTTGTTTTGCATCATCCTTGTGGCTTGGTATGGGCTTAACGTCGTTGATGCTACCGTCGACGGTCATTTGTACTCCTACGATATCAGTGACGACCTCAGTCTTGCGGTCGATCCTGCTTTTTCGCTTCCCTCGGCTCCGAATCTCGCTTTCGCAGGAAGTAGGCAAACGGGACTTACCCTCTCATTCAAATTCTGATATGAAAATAGCACTTTTAGGATATGGAAAAATGGGTCATGAGGTGGAGAAAAACGCCCTCGCCCTTGGTCATGAGATTGTTGTTACCATCGACAACGAGCAGGAATGGAATGAACGCCTTGAGTTCCTGAAAAAGGCCGATGTAGCTATCGAGTTCAGCCAACCTGATCAGGCATTCGCCAACATCAACCGCTGTTTTGACCTGCATCTACCTATTGTGGTGGGCACTACCGCTTGGTACGACCGTTTAGATGAAGTTAAAAAACGCTGTTTAAACGAGGGTCAAAGCTTGTTTTACGCCCCCAATTTTAGCATTGGGATGAACATGGTGTTTATGATGAACAAACAGTTGGCCCGTTTTGCTGAGCAATATGGCTATTCACTGAAAGTGGCTGAAACACATCATATCCATAAGCTTGACAAGCCCAGTGGCACTGCGGCCAAACTCGCCAACGACATCATTGCCGAAAACAGCCATTATCAGCGTTGGAGCATCGAAGAGCCCTATTCTGACAGTGTCCTTCCCATCGAAGTCACCCGCGAAGGCGAAGTTTTCGGCATCCATAGCATTACCGCCCAATCTTCCGCTGACCGTATCACCCTTACCCATGAGGCCTTTAGCCGCGAAGGTTTAGCCAAAGGTGCGCTCGCCGCTGCACAGTTCCTGATAGGGAAAACTGGGGTGTTTACCATGGAAAGCCTTTTTTGTTGAAAACTTCTCGCCGTCAAAATCTTTCTTTTGACGGCGATTTTTGTTACCTTTGCAAAAAATAAATAAGAGCGGTGTTCGTTCTTAGTGAAACCGTATTAATCAACCATGTCACTGATACTTTTCATCATCCTTATTCCGGCACTGTTCACCGTGCCATTTGCCTTCTGTTGGAAGCAGTTTGAGGCCGCTGGTCAAAAGGGCTACTATTCCATCATCCCTTATTTCAACATTTACGTGATGCTTAAAATCATCCGCAAACACAAGAAATTCTGGTGGTGGTTCTTCATCGTCTTCCCTTATATCAACATCTTCATGCTCCTGCTGATGCTCGTTGAACTTGGCAAATGCTTCGGACGATTCAAGGTGTGGGAGGAGTTTATGGCGGCCATCCTGCCGTTCATTTTCTTCCCGTTTATCGTGAAGGATGACAAGTATCAGGATCCTGACAAAACTACAAGACCCAAGAAATCGGCTGCCCGCGAGTGGTTCGATGCCATCGTGTTTGCAGTGGTGGCGGCCTTGATCATCCGCACTTACGTGTTTGAGGCTTTCACCATCCCGACCTCCAGCATGGAGAAGTCGCTCTGCGTGGGTGACTACCTCATCGTCAGTAAGATACATTACGGTCCCAAACGTCCCAACACGCCGCTTTCATTCCCGTTTGTACACAATACCCTGCCTTTCAGCACCACCAAGAAGTCGTA
>CAMJQC010000043.1 GCA_946407975.1 uncultured Bacteroidales bacterium | reverse complement strand
TCCATCATCCAAAGGGTTTCGGGCTGGTATTCATAGCCATCGGGATGCGGACCGTTGTCAAAATCCGGATAGTTGCGGTTCAAGTCAACGTCATTGGCGTTGCGGCGACGAGCCCCCGCAACCGTGTGGTTGCCCCCATAATAAGTTCCGTCGGGGTTAGTGTTAGGTGAGATAAAGATGTCGAGCTTGTCAATCAAGTTGAGAATGCGGGGGTCGTCGCTGGTGCAAAGCTCGTCGATGAGGCGAAGCATCAGCATCATGCCAGTCAACTCGTCACCGTGCATGGTAGAGGTGTAAAGAAACTTCGGTTTGCCGTCCGTCTCGCCGTTGTTGAAGCGGCAAAACATCAGCTTGCGTCCGCTTGCAAGAGTTCCCAGTTCCAAATAAGAGCATCTTTCGGGATAATCATTGGCATACTGCTGCATCATTTCCTGATAAGCATCGTAGGTAGGATAAGCGTCCCAGTCGTAGACTTCGCGATTGGTGCCGTCCCACATGGCATAATCCTGTTCCATTGAGGGAGGAGTGAGCAGCGTAGGATGATAACCTTTTGCCAAAAGCCGTTGATATTGCTCAGCGTTTGCGTAGCAAATAAGGTTTTGGCCATCCAGCCTGTCGATGGAACACAGCTGTGTCAACTGTGCCGCATCTTCTGTTTGCTGGAGCTGGATGGAGAAATAATACTCTCTGCGAGCTGCCATCAGTGCCTCAAGATCGGATTGGGCAAAGGCGCATCCGAATATCCAGGAGAGAACCAGCGATAGCAGTATTCGTTTCATGAGGCTTATTTGATAACAATGATCCGAGAAGCGTTGTCGATAGTAATGTAATAAAGGCCGTCGGATAATGATGACACGTCAATCTGTTGGCTTTCGGAATCAATTCTTCCGGTCAGCATTGTCTGACCCATTATGTTAACGATGCGGTATTCAGCATCTGTATGCTCCGATAGGATATAGAGTATTCCATCGGTAGGATTGGGATAAACCACAAATCCTTTTTCAATATCGGTCTCATTCACGTCCATGTGGTGCTGTTCATAGATCTCGTCGCAATCCTGGTCGCCGTTATGATATACCAGTTCACCATCTTGCCAGAAGCAGCGGATGTTTTCCACGCGATAGCCTTTGTTCATAAGTTTTTCGGGGAAGAAGCTGGTGAGGTGACCGATTCCACAGATGATGTCGCCTGTAAAGATGTCGTCGGGGTCACTGATGCTAAGCATTTTATACTCCTGACTCTTGTATGTGACGGTTTGTGCCGCATCCACATGCACCGGAATGGTCTGCGTGCCCACCTTGATTTCCCATTCGTCACCGACTTCAGCACCAAAGTCGTAAAGCGTTGTAAACTCGCCTAAAGTCTTGTCCCACCAATACACTTTGTTGTTTTCCTCATAGATGTATTCATGGGTGATAACCTCTTGTTTGTCGTATAAGGTGTTGATTCTTACAAGAATATGAATCGGCTTGTCGTTAATGGTGGTGTCGGCAGCACATTCGAGATATTGATAGGTAACACTGCCATTGTCGTTGGTGATTTCATAATACCATTCGGTACCGATAGGGAAGTTGTCGTAAATCGGTTCCGCTTGGGTGATATTGATACGGTAATAGAAATTCTGGTTGAAGTCCAACATCATTTTGGTTGTGAACGTTGCTGTGATTTCTTGACCGAGGTAAATGGTGTCGTTTCCCACGAGAATCCAGTCATAGTCTTGTTCGTTTTCGAGATAGTATCTCGTGCCATTCGCCATGAAGGCAAACTCCATTCCCGGTAAAGGAATGTATCCGGTGTGTGGCATAGGAGCATCAACAATGGTTCCCGTCAATGTGACTTCCTCGTCGGTATCCATCTCCACCAATTCGACGACTTTCACCTCATCGCCGGGCATATCATAACGGAAGTGCCGTATTCCTTTGATATCGACATGCATGCCCTCCCTGAAGACATCGTTGTTGATGAACGTGTTTTTGTAAAGTTGGCCGTTGCGCATCAGATAATGAGGAACAACCAAGCTGGAAGGAAGTACGGTCAAAAAATGCTGATTCTCGTCTTCCTCACAAGGACATGAAAGACATGGTTGCTCCCCATCCGTGGTAAGTGTACCTTCTAATTGGTAGTTATAATTCATAAACGGTTGGATATCAGCCAATTCCATTCCATAATACGAAACAGCATATTGATTCATTTGGATACCGCAATGTCCGATGAAGGTACGAGGCAAACATCCCGCATTTAATGTCACGCCATTGAAAGTAAGCGGGAATTCTTGCTGTTCGCCATTGATGGTGATATAATATGTTTGGTAAGGAGGATTTTTAGTTGTGATGATCACTTTATTATCTTCATAAGATGCTTCAAGTGTTGCAGTGATGCCATCGTAATAATGTGCGGTTGTTTGAATAATATCAAGCACGTTCTGCGAGTCGCCCACATAGTCATGCATTTCTCTGATGGTTCCAAACGCACCGATAGTGGCTCCCATGGGGATGGTGTCGTAACGCACGATGAGTCGGCTCAAATCGGTAGGATCGGGGCGGAAGCCATCCACTGTGACAGGATAGATATGATCGTCATCCACCCTAATGGCCTGTCCAGCACCGTGGGGATAATTACCAAAGGCAAAAGCCTCTTGTAAAACAACGACTTCGCCTTCGATATAATGGATGTCGTTGGTGTTGAAAACGCTTTTCATGCGAGCACCATGACCGCCAAAATACAAATGTCCGTCGCGACCCTTATAAATGGAGCCGTCGCCCATGCCGCCAGGTGCAGGAGAATAGAGTGGCAGTGCCTCGCCGTATTCATAGAATGTCTCACCATGGTCGGCAGAATAACGCAACACTGTGTATTCGCCTACATTGTGAAGGTCGTAGATGATGCCGTTGTCGGCCACGGTGAACCGCCTGTCGGGAACGAGATACAAGCCTGGTTGTTGCTGGAATTGTCCGTAACCGCCAGCCACCACATTGCCTTCGGGATCCAACTCCATGTGGTAAATCAAAGCGCTTTCAATCAGCCAAGTCCAGTTGTCAATGTCATTAAAATTAGCGGTATAGATGCCTAATTCATAAATAGGAACCGCATTGGTTATGCTGATATAAACATTTCCAGCATGGTCGGCGAGGATGCTGGCAAAAACCATATCTTGCAGAAAACTAATGTTAGTCTCATTCCACGATGCACCGCCGTTCAAGGTCCAGAAAAACTTTTCGTTATTGACCATGACGATGGTATCGTTGGATAGCGAATACATTCCTTCTACCCAGTTGGTAGAGATACCCGATGCCTGCTCCTGCCAAGTGTCGCCGTTGTTGTCGGAATAGCAGAGTTTGTGGCTGTTATCATTGAAAATGAAGATGCGGTTATTGTCGTTGATTGTAAAATGTTTTGAATTGACATAGCTCAAATCGTAGTTTAGTTGCCATGTCGCACCTTCGTCCTGGGAGCGATGGACGCCGCTATAGCCCCAGTTGCTGAAAATACTGCCGTCGGCAGAGACGCCAAGGAACTCGCCTTCCATATTGATAGGCTTCCAGACATTCTGCGCTGTCAGCGTGCCTATAAGGCTGAAGCATACGACTAAAATTGAAAAGATTTTTTTCATAGTATTGAGTTTTTAATTTATATCGCATTTAAAATTTCTTCAAACGACCTTCCGTCATCCGGCAACTCCATTTTTTGTTGCCTGATTCGCGTTTTTCGTTTGTAAAACGAGTCAGTTTGCGTGTCAAGCAAGATGGATATCACCTGGTTTGAGAAGCCGTTTTTGCAGAGGCAGCAGATGCGAACGTCCCATTTGCCGAGCTTTGGATAAGTGGCAATCAGCCGCTTCGAGAAATCGCTGAAAATCATGTCGGTGAGACTGATGAAATCATCCCAATCGCTGTCGTCCAACACAAAGCCTAAGGTATCGGATGTGAGGTGCTCACCAAGGTTCTTAGCCGTCACAAACACCTTATTGCTGAGCATGATTTTGTTGCGCATCTCCAGCTCTTTTTCAAGTGCCTTAATTTTGTTTTCGTTTATTTTCTTTCTGATTATCAACAAAATAACCAGAAAAGCTATTATTGACAGCGCGATAATGAGATACAATTTTAGGCTATGATTTCGATGCAGACTTTCCATGGCGTTTTTCTGCGCTTTCAGCTCGTATTCCGATTTCAGCCGCTGCATTGTCTCTCCCGATTGCTTCTGCTCCGATTCAAGCATGTTGTCGGAGGAGAGTTGCTGGTAATATACCGCCGTTTTGTAGTCGCCTTCATAATAAGCGATGGCGTAAAGTGTCTGATAAACCGACATTTTCAGTCCTGGTCGCTCGCTTCGCAAGGCCTTGTTCAAATAGGTTTTGGCCTGATTGAAATCGTTGGAATAATAATAAAGGATGCCCAAGGTCATGTTGGCGATGTCGGTGTCGTTATCGTTCAATTTGCCTTCCAATGCATGGTTCACATATTCAATGCCTTTGCCGAAATCACCCGTTTCCATGTAATAGTCGCGCCCGATTTCCAGATAAAGATCTCCTAACATTGCCTTATCATTAATTAAGGTGGCGATGCAGAATGCCGAATCGTAATATTGTTTGGCAACAGCATATTGTTCCTGTGAGCGCATTGCACGGCCGCAGTTGCGATAGGCATTCATCATGCCTATTGAATCGCCAAGCTGCTTGAAACATTGCAGTGCATCGTTATGAGCGTCGAAAGCACCATCAAAAATACCGTGTTTGAGGTACAAACCACCCAAATTATCGTAAATATTCCCTCGTAGGGGCGAATCATTATCCAGCAGTCCCAACGCCTTCAAGAAACATTCCGCCGCCTCTTCCGAGCGGTGTTGTTCGCGCAGTTGCACTCCTTCCTGATACAGGTTTTGCGCCTGTTCCGTCCGCTTCGACGCACTGTCGCAGGCAGCCATTGCAATGCAGATGACCAGCGTTATGAGGATAAAGATTTTCAGCTTTGCTTTCATACATTGCAAAAATATAGAGAAAATCCTTTTGTCAAGAGCTTCACCGCCCTCCACAGCCCAATGTCTCTATGTTTTTTCAATGTCCCTATTGTTATTTATTGAAAATCAATTCTTTACCATCCTCTTCCCAGGCCTCTTGTCCCTATATATTTTGGCCACATTCACCACAAAAACGCTCAATTCAACGGCCAATCAAAGCTTCAACTCAATCCCGACGCTTCTAAACTTGTCCGTGGTGACCCCCGGCTTGTATTCAGGCAAAAGGTTGGTATAAACCCTCACGCCGTGGAGGATGCCCAAGTGATTGGTGCCTAAGCGGTAGCCTAATGACGCTTCCACATGGATGGCGTTGTTCCAAATCTTTTTATGGTCGGTGGTGACCCAGATCTAGGATATTTTGTTTGAATTCCTCGGTCGTCATCATTCGTCCGTTTGCTATTATATCGTGGAAACGTTCGAAATCTTACATTTTTTGCAAAAAAAGTTATATCGAATCAAATAAAGCAAAAACAGGTATTCACTATCTTTGCCCCGTGAAAACCACTCTTCTCCATATCACCCTCCTCCTCTGTGTGCTGCTCACAGCCGCATGTTCGCAACATCATGCACCTTCACCATTCGAAGACCAGCTCTATCAGACCGAGTGCTTCCTGCAAATCATGCCCGACAGCGCCTTTCGGGTGCTCGATAATCTCGATGCTAGCCTTCTTTCCGAAAAAGAGGCGGCCCACCGTAACCTCTTGATGGCGCAAAGCATGTATTTCCTGAGTCGCGACCCGAAAGCGATTGACTCCCTGCTCGATGAGGCCGGATTGTTTTTTGCGAAAAGCGACGACAGGTATCACGAGGCAATGGTGTACTGGCAAAAATCGGGTATTGGAGCCCAGCTTGGCCAAGGGCAGCAATACGTGATGGACTATAGGCAGAAAGCGCTCCAAACCATTGAGCAATGCCAACACGTTGACCATCGGCTGGTGCAGTATTCGCTGATTTCGACCAACGAACAGAACGAGATCGACCGCCTGAAATATGCCATTCACCAACGTCTTGGCATGTCCTATACCGCTGGCGGCTATCATCGCGAAGGTATCAAACATTTGTTGCTTTCCGAACAGTATTACTACAAGCAAAAACGCTACAACCTGCACCTTGGCTCGGCTTACATGCTTGGACATGCTTACAATTTGGTAGCCGAATACGACAGTAGCCTGATGTATTATAACAAGGGATTGCAGTCTGCCCAAGCGATGGGCAATGTCGCAGAGTGCGCCTACTATTACAATGCGGTTGGCGACGGGCTGCTATTCCGTTATGATACGCAAACAGATGCTACCGATGATGCGCGCCTGCAGATGCTCCGTCAATCGGTGTCATATTGTATGACGGGTCTTGAAATGCTCGAAAATGTCAACGACAGGATGGCGTTTTCATACCGTATGGAGATGCTCGAAAACCTTTCCCAAGCCTATTATAACCTTCAAGACTACGACTCCTGCATTTATTATGGAAGCAAGGTGTTCGATTTTTATGGTGACAAGACTTCCGAGTTTCAGCTGAAACGCCTTTACAACTCATATAAAGCGCTGGGCGACAATGGGAAAGCCGCTATATTCGCAGATTTAATACTGAACTTGCCCGACGATCACGGCAGCGAACAGAAAGCCATCGCCGAAGTGAAGGATAAATACGAAAAGCAATTGGAAATCAATAAATTGCAATCAGAACAGCAGATAAAGCGCTACCGTTTGTACTTTTATATTGCCCTCTTGGTAATGGCGATCCTGGTGATGCTGTGGATGGTGCTGCGCATGAAGTCCAACAGGGAACAGGCCAAAAAAGAGCAAGGCGAGAGCCTGATGCGAAGGGTGCTCGTTATTTACGCTGACCAGCCTAAGGATGCCCGACAACGCATCTTGAACGAATTCAACACCACTTACCCCAACACGCACGACCAGTTACTTGCCGCATATCCCGACCTGACCGAACAGGAGTATGCCATCTGTGTGCTCAGCTACCTGCCGTTCCGCTCCAAGGAAATTGCACAGCTGTTTGATGTGCAGGAAAACACCGTCTATCGCTACCGCACCGTCATCCGAAAAAAGGTGGGAACCGACGATTTGGGAGCCCTCGTAGGGCGTTTTTTAGGGTAGAAAAACCTTGATTTCCTAAATCACAACCGCTTCATTATCAATATTATCATTCTGAAAAAACCTTGATTTGGGGTTGAGGCTTGTTTTTGAATTGATTTTTTATTATAATTTTGTGGTGTTAACCATTTTTAGATGATAAAATGAAAGCATTCAGATTTTACGCACTGCTCGCCATCATGTTTTTCGGATGCCTGAGCGCACAAGCCCAAGAACTCAACGAAATCCTGTCCTCTCCCAATTCGTGGGTTTACAGCATGATGTTCGAGGACGAACATACTTTCGTCGCCAACAAGACCATCGTTGATCAAAACTCCAATGTTACAGAAATCCAATTTGTCAAGATGACAGACGAAGGCGAGGAACTGGCTTCGCAGCAGCTGTTTTCAGGAGAAGAATACAATACAGAGGTCGTTTGGATTAGCCCGTTGCAACGACTTCCTAATGGTAATTTGATGCTATGTTACGCAAAAAGAGTAGCTGACATCGCCACTTTCTATCGGATAAATTTGAATGACGACCTTTCATTCTCAGTCCTTCAATTGGATTGGGAAACCGACGATTACTATGACAGCGATAGAACTTTCTATCCTTATAATACTGGCGTAGTCGTAAATAAAGACGGCAACGTTATTATCACTTATCCACCTCACAGTCAATACCATCTTAACGGCACCGAAGCCATGCTGTTCTTAAAATTCGATGCCGAAG
>CAMJQC010000042.1 GCA_946407975.1 uncultured Bacteroidales bacterium | reverse complement strand
TGGACATAAAAAACCCCGAAAGTTTTTTGTCCAACTTTCGGGGTTCAGGTCAAAAGCCCGTCTCTTTTTTTGTTCCATTTCACTTTTTCGTATTGCAGTTTTTCTGATACGTCTTCAGCAACTTCAAGGCCTGTCCATATGGGCTTGAGGTAACACTCACAAATTTTCAGGATAACTGCATCGATTTCATACAGTTCACTCATACTGCAACAATAAACCCATTTCCCGATACGATAAGGCCATAAACGATTTTTTTCTTTTCCCTTTGGTTATTTCACCTTTGTTTTTATTTTTGCATTATCATTGCGTTCAGATGACTACGAACATTAACTCGCAGCTTGACAAGGCTTTGGTCTCCTACATCGAACAGGAAATCTTGCCTCGTTACGACCGTTTCGATACGGCTCATCGTCGCGACCATGCTGACGACGTCATTGGCAGGAGTCTTGCCTTGGCGAAACACTACGACGTTGATTACAACATGGTCTATGCCATTGCCGCCTATCACGACACGGGGCTCTGCGAAGGACGCGACACCCACCACATCGTTTCCGGACGTATTATTCGCGAAGATCAGCGATTACTTCAATGGTTTACCCATGAGCAGATCGAAACCATGGCGCAAGCCGCCGAAGACCACCGTGCTTCGGTAGGTCACGAACCCCGCAGCATCTACGGCAAGATCGTCGCGGAGGCCGACCGCCTCATCGAACCGCTCACCGTCATGCGTCGCACCCTACAGTTTGGCCTCGACCACTATCCTGAGATGGACGAGGAAGGGCAATTCCTGCGTTTTCTCAAGCATATGCACGAGAAATACTCCGACACGGGTTATCTCAAGCTTTGGCTCCCTGAATCGGAGAACGCCCCTCGCCTCGAAGAACTCAGAGCGACCATCCGTGACGAGGAAAAACTACGTCTCGCTTTCAACGAACTTTATCACAATTTAACCCATAACCATTAATTAAACACAACATCATGAAAAAACATTACCTTATTCTGGCCTTGGCCCTGATGATTGCAGGTCTCGCCGAAGCACAAACCAACATCCAGGAAATGTACGACTTTAACCGCAAGCAGATGACCACCACGCTTGAGATGTTCAAAGGCGACAACTGGGGAAGCACCTTCTTCTTCGTGGATATCTACCACAAGCTTGACCAATTGACACCTACCGATTTCTATACCGAGATCGCCCGTTCGCTGAACTTCTGGAATGGAACCGCCCTCAAAGATTTCAGTCTGCATGTTGAATGGAATGGCGGCTGTGGCATCTATAATCTGCCTATTGGCTACGGAGGGTATCCTGTCAACAACGCATGGCTGTTCGGTGCCGAGTATTTCTTCCACTCTGCCGACTTCAACAACACCCTCACCCTTGAAGCATTGTACAAGAATATCCGTGGTGGCAGCAGTCAGGTGCCGATGCAGTTCACCGCTGTTTGGGGCTTGAAGGATCTGTTCGGCCTGAAAGGCCTCGTCTTCTCTGGCTTTGCTGACTTCTGGTGGGAGAATATCGTCTGGTCCGATGCAGAAAAAAACACTACTACTGTCTTCATCACTGAGCCACAACTATGGTATAACATTGGACAGCACTTCAACTGCGAGAACCTCTTCATCGGTGGCGAAGTTGAAATCTCCAACAACTTCACTGGAAACGTGGGTGGAGTAAGAGGTTGGCAGGTCAACCCGGCCGCTGGCATCAAATGGAACTTCTAACACTAAAAAACAACTGTAACCATGTCTACTTTTCTAAATAAGCTCTTCGGTTTCGACCCTGCAAAACACAGTGTCAAGACCGAAATCATCGCTGGCATCACCACCTTCCTGACCATGGCTTATATTCTGGCCGTCAACCCGAGCATTTTCAGTAAACTGGAAGGTCAAGGCATGCCCACCAACGCCGTCTTCACCGCCACTGCCCTAGCGGCTATCATCGGCACCCTAGTGATGTCCTTCTATGCAAAGAAGCCTTTCGCCCTTGCTCCCGGCATGGGTCTGAACGCCTTCTTCGTCTACACGGTCTGCCTGACCATGGGCTACAGCTGGCAGTTCGCCCTGACCGCCATCCTTATCGAAGGCATCATCTTCATCATCCTGTCGATCACCAAGGTCCGCGACCTCATCGTCAAGGCCATCCCGACCTCGCTGAAGAATGCCATTGGCGCTGGCATCGGCTTATACATAGCCTTCATCGGCCTCCAGAACGCCGGCATCATTGTTGACGGAACCACCTTAGTCACCTTAGGCGACCTCACCACTAACAGCAGCATCCTCTTCATTATCGGAATTCTTATCACCGGCATCCTCGTAGTGCTCAACGTGAAAGGCGGCATCCTGATCGGCATCCTCGCCACCACCCTCATCGGCATCCCGATGGGTCTCACACATCTGAATGGCGTCATGTCCTCCCCAGCTTCGGTCGCACCTTTGTTCTTCAAGTTTGAGTGGAATCAGCTCTTCACCCTTGACATGCTCATCGTCGTGCTTACCTTCCTGTGCATCGACATGTTCGACACCATCGGCACTGTGATCGGCGTGTCCGTCAAAGCCGGCATGGTCGACAAAAACGGCAATGTCGAAAAACTTGACAAGATCTTCATGGCTGACGCCGTTGCAACTACTGTTGGCGCTTGCCTCGGTTCATCCACCACGACTACCTATATCGAAAGCGCATCGGGCGTCTCTGCAGGTGGCCGCACGGGTGTCACCGCCTTTGTAGTGGCGGTTTGCTTCGCCCTCGCCATGTTCTTCTCGCCTTTCTTCCTTGCCATCCCGGCCGCAGCGACAGGAGCCGTCCTCGTCATCGTAGGCGTGATGATGACGAGTCCTATCAAGGATATCGACTGGAACGACTATTCCGAAGCCATCCCAGCCTTCATCACCATGACGTTCATGCCCTTCTCCTACAGCATCGCACACGGCATCCTGCTCGGCTTCATCGCCTATGTGGTCATCAATGCCTGCACGGGTAAGTTCAAGAAGATCTCCATAGCCATGTGGATACTGGCAGTGCTATTCATACTACGCTACATCTTTATGTAAGCTAGAATAACATTTTACCATTCAAAAAAAGACCGGCTTTTGTCGGTCTTTTTTGTTGCACAAAAGCCGATGGCACAACACATTTGCAGTGTCCTCTCCATCGTCATTAGGCAGTGGCAGAAACAGGCCATTACCCATAGATAAATAACTTCAGCTCCTAACCGCTAACTCCCAACTTTTTCTTATCTTTGCGCCCAAATTTTAGAAGTATGTTTGAAGGATTAAGCGAAAAACTAGAACGCTCGTTCAAGATTCTGAAGGGTCAGGGATACATCACCGAAGTCAACGTGGCCGATACCATGAAGGAAATCCGCCGCGCTTTGCTCGACGCTGATGTCAGCTATAAGATTGCAAAAGACGTCACCAACAATATCAAGGAGAAGGCTTTAGGTCAGCAGATTCTTACCGCAGTCAAGCCTGGTGAGATGATGGTCAAGATCGTTCACGACGAATTGGCTGAGCTGATGGGCGGTGAGGCGGTGGACATCAACTTGAAAGGCCAACCAAGCATCATCCTCATCGCAGGTCTGCAAGGTTCCGGTAAGACCACATTCTCTGCCAAACTGGCCTCCTTCCTGAAACGCAAGAAGAGCAAGAGCGTACTGCTTGTAGCAGGCGACGTCTATCGTCCAGCCGCTATCGATCAGCTGAAGGTCCTCGGCCAACAGGTCGAAGTGGAAGTCTACAGCGAGGAAGGCAACACCAACCCGGTACAGATTGCACAGAACGCCATAGAATATGCCAAAAGGCAGAACAAGCACGTCGTCATCATCGATACCGCCGGCCGTCTGGCTGTCGACGAACAGATGATGAACGAAATCGCCAACATCAAGGAGACCGTTCATCCGCACGAGACCCTCTTCGTGGTGGATGCCATGACAGGACAGGATGCCGTCAACACGGCCAAGGCCTTCAACGACCGTCTCGACTTCGACGGCGTGGTGCTTACCAAACTCGACGGCGACACCCGTGGCGGTGCCGCCCTCACCATCCGCACCGTGGTGCAGAAACCCATCAAGTTCGTCGGTATCGGCGAAAAGATGGATGCCCTCGACGTCTTCCACCCGAAACGCATGGCCGACCGTATCCTCGGCATGGGCGACATCGTCTCCCTCGTGGAACGCGCTCAAGAACAGTTCGACGAAGAGGAAGCCCGCAAGCTACAGAAAAAACTCGCCAAGAACGAGTTCAACTACAACGACTTCCTGAAGCAGATCCAGCAAATCAAGAAGATGGGTAATCTGAAAGATTTGGCCAGCATGATCCCTGGCATGGACAAAGCCATGAAAGGCGAGGAAATCGACGATGACGCTTTCAAGAGCATTGAAGCCATCATCTATTCCATGACGCCAGAAGAACGAGAGAATCCTGCCTTGCTCAACGGCACACGCCGCAAGCGTATCGCCATGGGCAGCGGCACCTCTATCGTCGAAGTGAACCGCCTTGTAAAGCAGTTCGAAGAGACCGCCAAGATGATGCGTATGATGACCACCTCAGGCGGACGCAAGGCCATGAAGATGATGGGCGGCATGGGTCGTCGCAGATAAATCAACAAGCAAACCTATAAAGAAACATATATGGAAAACAAGATTATAGACGGCAAAGCCATTGCCGATCAGATGAAAAAAGAAATCGCCGCCGAAGTGGCCGACATGCTCGACCATGGCCTCAACGCGCCCCATCTCGCCGCTGTCATCGTAGGCGACGATGGCGCCAGCCAAACCTACGTCTCTTCGAAAGAAAAGGCTTGCCATTCCGTCGGCATGATCTCTTCTGTCTACCGTCTTCCAGAGCGTACCACTGAGAAGGAGATGCTCGACATGGTCGATTTCTTGAACAAAGACTCAGAGATTGACGGATACATCATCCAGTTGCCTTTGCCCAAACATATTGACGAAAACAAAATCATCAACGCCATCGCTCCAGAGAAAGACGTAGACGGTTTCACCAGCATCAACGCAGGCCGCATGCAGCTGGGGCTTCCCTGCTTCGTCCCCGCCACACCTTTCGGCATCGTGGAACTCATCAAACGTTCTGGCGTCGAGACCGAAGGCAAACACGTCGTGGTGCTAGGCCGTTCCAACATCGTGGGTACGCCCGTCGCCATCCTGATGTCACGCAAGGGCGTCGACTCCACCGTGACCCTCTGCCACAGCCGCACCAAGAACTTGCCTGAATTGACCCGTCAAGCCGACATCCTCATCGCCGCCATCGGCAAACAAGGCTTCGTCACTGCCGACATGGTGAAACCTGGCGCTACCGTCATCGACGTGGGCATCCACCGCATCGCCGACGAGACCAGCCCCAAAGGCTACAAAATCCTGGGCGACGTGGACTATGATGAAGTCATCAAAGTCGCTTCCAAAATCACCCCTGTACCAGGCGGCGTCGGTCCTATGACCATCGTATCGCTCCTGCACAACACCTTGATGGCCGCAAAAGGCACAGTCTATCCGAAATAATAAACTGAAATTCAATTTATTAAAAAGACATTGAAAAAGTTCTCTTTGAGGACTTTTTCTTTTTTTATACGCCTAAAGCACAAGCATTCACCTACGCATCAAACTATTTTCCATAAATTTGCGTTCTAATTGATATAATCATAGATATGAAGACAATTAAAGCCTTATTAATAATATGTCTGTTGGCGAGTCTACCCTCTTTTGCCCAAGAAAAAGCAGGAAAAACAACACCCGTCCATTTCCTCAACCTCGAGCCCATAGCGCTTTTGCCCGAAGGGGTACGCGAGACTTCAGGCCTTTTCTTTTATAATGGCCGTCTATGGACGCACAACGACAGCGGTGGCAAACCCATCCTGTATGCACTCGACACCTCCAACTTTCAGATCGTTCAGCGTATCACTATCGAAAATGCCAAAAACAAAGACTGGGAAGATGTATGCATAGATGACAAATGCGTCTATGTCGGTGATTTTGGCAACAACAAAGGCAGCCGAAAGAACTTACGGATCTTCTTTTTCCCTTTGAGCGACATTCCCGAACAAGGCGACGCCGCCGTCACTGCAGACTCCATACGATTCCGCTTTGCTGACCAGACGAACTTCGAAAAAAGGAAACAAACGCACGATTTCGACTGCGAGGCGATGTTCTCCACCGACCAACACCTCTACTTGATAAGCAAAGGGTGGAAGACAGGGACTTCACGCATATACCGGCTCTCAAAAACGCCAGGAGAACAAGTAGCTGAAGTGGTAAACAGTTTCAACCCACAAGGCCTGATCACTGGAGCCGATTACGACAAGGAAACGGGCTTACTCGTCATGACAGGTTATGTCAAAGACATCTGGAGGCCTTTCCTGTATTGCATTCAAGACTTTGAAGAGCACAAGGTACTGGACACCAAAGACGCCCTAGGCAACTACTACCTTGACCTACCAGGCATCACAGGGTTGCAAGTCGAAGGCGTCTGTTATTATACCAAAGGGAAATGCTTTGTTACCGCGGAGACCTCTCCTACCATATCTGCCCGTGTTTTCCAAATTGATTTCCTTGATTGGATTAAGAAAGAGATCGAAAAGGATTCAAAATGAAAAAAAGCCTCGTCATCCTCTTCTTGTTGCCTTTCGCAATATGCGTCTATGCACAGCACCCTAAGAAAGCCATAAAAGCTTATGAGGCTGCCGAAAAGGCCTTTACAAACCGTGATTACGACAAGGCAAGCCTGCAAATCGCCAAAGCACTGTCGGCTGACCCCAACTATGCAGAAGCGTGGATGCTGCAAGGCGAACTGGGTATGGAGACCAGAAACTACGACATCGCCATCTTAGGCTACGAGAAAGCCCTCGCCCAAGACTCCATGCTCTTCCCCCCTGCCGCCATCACTTTGGCCAGACTCTACGACGCAAGAGGAGCCTATAAAAGGGAGATTCCCTTGTTACAATGGTATCAAAAGAAAGCCAGTGGCAATCCCGATAATGATGTCACTGTCAGCGAGATGCTCGTCTTGGCATCTTTCCGCGACTGGGCCCTAAGTCACCCCGTCAGTTTTGACCCACAAAACTTAGGGAACAACGTCAACACCAGCGACGACGAATACGTGAACATGCTCCGTTTCGACGGTTCGCAACTGCTTTTCACCCGTAAAACGAAAATGCCTGGCAATGACCTTCAAAAAGAATATTTGCTCATCTCACAAAACGATGGTGAGCGTTGGAACGTCCCAGAGACGCTTTCCCTTCAAGGAGGGCCTGACGACATAGACTATGGCGCCGCCTTCATCTCTGCGGACGGTCGCAAACTCTATATGACAGGCTGCGGCTGGTCACGCGAAAACAACGGCTGCGACCTATACGTCTCGGAATGGCAACAAGACTCACAATGGTCGACACCGCTACGGTTGGGAAATGTTAACAGCAGCAGCTGGGAGTCACAACCTTGCGTAAGCGGCGACGGCAAGGAACTCTATTTCGTCTCTCGCCGTTCGGGCAATGCCGACATCTACAGGTGTCTACGCAACGCTGACGGCAGCTGGAGTGCTCCTGAAAACCTTGGAAACACCATTAACACCAGCGGAACGGAGATGGCCCCCTTCCTTCATCCTGATGGACATACTCTTTATTTCTCTTCTGACAAGCATATCGGCATGGGCGGTTTCGATCTCTTTATGAGTCGCAGAGGTAATGACGGCGTATGGCAAGAGCCTCTGAACCTAGGGTTCCCGGTAAACACCAATGGGGACGAAATCAACTTTTTCGTAGCCGCTGACGGCAAGACGGCATTCGTCTCATCACAACGCGATGGCGGTTATGGAGGTTACGACATATACACCTTTGAACTTGCCGAAGAATTCCGTTCCGATTCGGCAAACTACCTGCAAACCATAGACCTCGTAGAACTGACTCCAGGCGATGCCGTTATCCTACAAAACATACAATTCGAATTCAACAGCGCTGCCTTGACGGCCGACTCAGAGTCGGGCATCCAGATATTGACCACCTTCCTCAAGCGCAACCCTGAATTGAAAGTGGAGCTTGCCGGACATACCGACAATGTGGGTAATGACAACTATAACTTGAAACTTTCCTTCGACCGTGCCGAAGCGGTCAAAAAAGCTTTGATTGCCAATGGTATCGAAGAATCACGATTGACAGCCAAAGGCTACGGAGCCTCAAAGCCCTTGACTCCCAACGACACTGAAGACCATCGTTCCTTGAACCGCAGAACAGAAATGATTATCATCGATTAAACATGAAAAAGGCCACCTTAGTATTACTTGCATTGACCCTCCTCATGTCAGCTTGCAAAAAGCACACTGACCTCAAGGAAATCCACTTTTCCATTTTGGGAGATAGCTTTTCTGCTTTTAAGGGTTATGTGGATCCCGATTCAAACGACGCTTGGTATTGCCCGCCGCCCAACAATAATATCAATGTGACTCAAGTCGAACAGATGTGGTGGCACAAGGTGGCCACTGAGATGGGCTGGATACTTGACAAAAACAACTCATTCTCCGGCTCTTTGATTTGCAATTTCTGGGGTTACAATGCCGGACCTTACTATAGTCCGCATTCTTTTATTCGCCGTATGGACAATCTCGGCGACCCTGACGTGATTTTCATTTTTGGAGGCACCAACGATGTTTGGAATGGTGCATATTATGGCGATTTCGTTTATTCTGACTGGACCGAAAGACAACTTGAAGAGTACAGACCGGCATTGGCTTATTTGTTTGAGAATCTGAAACAACTCTATCCCAAGGCAATAGTTTATTTAATGATTGACACATCCCTTACCGACTACGATCATACTGGGCAAATATTCGTAGAGTCGGCACATACCATTGCCCGTCATTATGGAATAGATTGTATTGATTTGCATGACATCCACAAAAAATGGGCGCATCCTGATGCTGAGGGTCAGAACGATATCGCCGAGCAGGTGATTGATTATCTCGAAAACGAGTTCTTCTAGTGTCTAAACCTATAACGCACCGTCAGTTCGTCGTTGCTCGGTGTAGGCACATCCCAGTATGGTTTCTCGCCACCATCAGAATGTTCATCATCGTCATCATCGTCTTTTTCACCCTCTTCATCTTCTTCCCAATGGTACACTTCACGTTGAGGACCTTGCTTCCGGTAGACAAAAGCCAAAAACACTCCAGTGATAAAACCCGCCAAATGTCCTTCCCATGAGATGTTCTGAAACTTTGCCAAAGAGGGAATCATACCCCATACGAAACTGCCATAGAGGAAAACCATGATAAGCGAGATGGCAATCAGTTTGCCATCACGACGAATGAGTCCACTAACGATAAGGAAAAGATTAAGCGCATAAATCAATGCGCTAGCACCGACATGGACGCCCCGTGAGGCAATGCACCAAGTAAGGAAACCACTGAGCACAAATGACAAACCAAACACTTTTGTGGCAATTGACGAATAGCAATAATAAAGCGCTGTTCCCAAGACCAGGATTGGTACCGAATTCGTCATCAGATGTTCCCAGCTGCCATGCAAAAAAGGCATGGTGAAGATGCCATAAAGGCCCTTCCAATAGTGCGGACGCAAACCCCACACGCCTAGATCCAGGCCGAAGCAATACTCCACAACCTTAACCACCCACATCAACGCTACAAAGATGACGGGAATGACCAGACTTGATAAAAACTTCTTTTTCTCGCGATTATCGTCCATACGGAGCAGATACAACAAATAGTATACCTATGCAAAAGTCGGAAAAAATGACATATTCCCAAAAAACAACAATAAAAAAAAACCGACTGCCGAAGCAGTCGGTAAAACAAAAACTCTGTTTGTTTCTTTAGGGCAGGAATGGCATCTTCACCACCACAGCCTTAACGAGTTTGCCGCGGATCTGGATGAAGATTTCCGTATCCTTCTTGCTGTAGGCCTTTTGAACAAGGGCGGTGCCGATGTTCTTTCCTGTCGAAGGTGACGGACTGCCGGAACGGACCATGCCGATGACATGACCTTCGGCGTCGCACACTTCGTAACCGTTACGCGGGATACCGCGGTCGATCATCTCGAAGCCCACGATCTTCTGGCTGACGCCATTGGCTTTTTGGGAGGCGAAGATCTCACGGTTGAGGAAGTCGTTGCCATCGACGAACTTGGTGATCCAACCCAGACCAGCTTCGATCGGGCTGATGGTGTCGTCGATTTCGTGGCCATAGAGGCAGAAGCCTTTCTCCAGACGGAGGGTGTCGCGGCAACCGAGACCTGCAGGCATGATGCCAAATTCCTTGCCAGCTTCAAAGACAGCGTCCCAAACCTTCTTGGCATGAGCGACGGGGATATAGATCTCGCAACCGCCTGCACCCGTGTAACCGGTAGTGGAGAAGATGACGTTGTCAACGCCAGCGAAGTTGATGATTTGGAAGGTGT
>CAMJQC010000041.1 GCA_946407975.1 uncultured Bacteroidales bacterium | reverse complement strand
CACCGTTGCCACGGTCGTCGATGATGAGGGCTTTCTTGTCCAATTGCGGATAGAAGTATTTGGCAAACTCATTCAAACCGTCTACGCCCATGTCGGGGATGTGGATGTAACCGACCTGTCCGTTGGTGGCCTTGTCCACTTTCTCGATGTTGCCTTGCACCCAGTTATAGTAGTAGAGGGCGTTTTCGTCGGCGATGGGTTTGATGGTGACGTCGCGTCCGCCACTTTCAGATGCCTTGCTGTTGAGGGTGAGCACGACGGCTTTGTCGGCCTTGCCGATGAGAGCGGCATAGAGGTCTTTCATGTCTTTGACGCTCTGGCCGTCGATGGCGATGATGTAGTCGCCTTCCTTGGCGTTGACACCGACCTCGGTGAGCGGTGAACGGGTCTTGTCGTTCCAGTTCTCACCTTTCAGGATCTTGTCGATCTGGAAGTAACCCGATTTGTCGCGGTGGATTCGGGCACCGAGCATGCCCATAGGGATACGTTGGGGCTCAACGCGGTCGCCACCGCCGACATAAGCATGACCGATGTTGATTTCACCGATCATCTCACCGATGAGGTAGTTGACGTCGTTGCGGTCTGCACAATAAGGGATGAGCTGACCGTATTTCTCGCGCATGGCAGGCCAGTCCACGCCGTGCATGTTGGGCGCATAGAAGAAGTCACGCATCTGACGCCACGACTCATTGAGGATCTGGGTCCATTCCTCTTGCAGGTTGACCCATTTCTTCATGTTGCTGAGGTCGATGCCGTCGTTTTTGTCGCCCTCTCTTCCAGGGCCGCCCCCCATAGGGGCCTTAGGAGCAGGAATGACTTTGTAGCCTCTGCCTTCACGGACGAGCATCTTGCTGCCGTCAGCAGACAGCTCGTAGCCGAAACCGCCACCGATGTTAGTGCATTTCTTGGTCTTGGCGTCGAAAAGGGATAAGCCGCCACCATTGCGGCCGGCAGCCACGTAATACAAGCCGTTTTCTATGCCTGTCAGATTCCAGTAACTGCCTGCGTTGACGGGCAGAGCGACGACACGGGCAGTGATGCCTTCGAAGTCGATCTTCACGTCTTTGCCTCCCATAGGTCCTTCAGGTTTGCCTTCGCCTTTTTTGTCACTACGAGGGCCTTTGGGCTCTTTGTCACCTTCAGCCTTGTCACCTTCAGCCTTCACTTCGTCGTTCTCGGTGAGGAAAGGCGAGGGGACGTCTTTCTGCAGGGTGATGAGGTATATGCGTGTCATGTCGGTGTAGATGTGATTCCATTCGGTCCAGCTGTAGCTTGGACGGAAGTCGCGCTGTGAGGTGAAATACAGGTATTTGCCATTCTTGTCGAAGGTGGGGTTAGAAGCGTTGTACCAGGCATCAGTGACGCTCTCGTCTTTCTGACTCTCCACGTTGTAAATGTGGATTTGGCTAACGGAGAAGGTGCTTGGCATGGTATAGGCGATCCATTTGCTGTCGGGCGACCAACAGAAGTCGCCCATCTCGCCCGCTTTACTCTGGGCCACGGTGGTGACTTTTTTGCTGTCGATATCGACCATGTTGATGCGGTTCATCTTGTCGTACCACAGGATCTTCTTGCTGTCGGGCGACCACATGGGCTCGTATTTGTAGGTGTCGGAGTCGGAGCTGAGTTGTATGGCCTCCTCCTTGCCGTCCTGGTTCTGGATGTAGAGTTCGTCTTCGCCAGTGCGGTCGCTGATGTAGGCGATGTATTTGCCGTCGGGTGACCAGGCTACATTACGGTCGTGTACGCCGTCGCTCTGCGTCAGGTTACGCGTGATGCCCGATTTGACGGGTACCGTCCATACGTCGCCACGTGCACCGAAGGCCACACGGGCGCCGTCGGGCGAGATGCTGCTGCTGTTGATGAACTTGCTGCAGTCGACGTATTTGTTGCGGATGCTTCGGTTGTCGTCAATGACCTGCACTTTGATGGGGTATTCCTTGCCATCGCGGAGGTCGTGACGGTACAGCTCGCCGCCGTTTTCATAGATGATGTTGTTGTCGCCCAGCGAAGGCCATTTGATGTCGTAATAAGTGTATTGAGTCACTTTCTGTGTCTGCTTGGTGTTGTTGTCGTAAACGAAGAGGTTCATCGTGCGGTCGCGGTCGGAACAGAAGTAGATTTTATTGCCGACCCACATGGGGAAGACATCCTGCGCCTTATTGTGGGTGATGTTTTCGGTTCTCTTGGTCTTGAAGTCATGGATCCAAACCTCGTCGGCCATGCCGCCTTGGTAGTATTTCCAGGTGCGGAACTCACGCATGACGCGGTTATAGGCCATCTGTTTGCCATCTGGGGAATAGGAGAGCCAGCCGCCTTCGGGTAAGGGCAATTGCTCAGGCATACCGCCATTGATATTAATGACGAAGAGCTGCCCTACGAAGTCATCCCAACTCTCTTTACGGGAACGGAAAACGATGTTTTCGTTGTCTTTCCAAGCCATGACGATATTGTTCGGACCCATGCGGTCGGAGATGTCGTCACGGCTCAGCGTAGGCGTGTAAGTGAGTCGGGTAGGGGTACCGCATTCAGGATAAGGCATCACATAGACCTCGGTGTTGCCGTCGTATTGGGCTGTGAAGGCAAGGTGTTTGCCGTCGGGTGAGAAACGGGCGAACATCTCGTAGCCATTGGGGTCGTTAGTGAGTTTGTGCGCTATGCCGCCTTTGATGTCGACGGAGTAGAGGTCGCCACCATAGGTGAAGACGACGTCGTTACCGTGGATGGTAGGGAAACGTAGCATCTTGGCTTCATTTTGTGCGGTGACATAGAACGAGGTTAGAAGAAGAGTGATGATTGCTAAGTGTTTGATTTTCATAATATGTATGATTAATAGATTGTATTCAAAACAGTGTGTCCATGATGACAGGCTCGACGTCGATGCCATCGCCAATATAGACGAGGTAAGCCTTGATTTCTTTTTCGACCATGCTCTGCAAAGCACCGATGTATTTCTTGATCTGTATGTGATGCGAATTTCTCTTGATGCCGGTCTTATAGTCCAAAAGGAAGATCTTGTCGGGCAGCTCGGCAAAACGGTCGGGGCGGATAATCTCTCCGTTGCAGAGAATGTCGCATTCGTTTTTTACGATGGCTTTCGGACTGAAGGCCTCGCCGATGATGGTGTTATTGGCCATTTGACGGAAGCGGTCTTTGAGCATCTGAGCGGTATTATAGTCAAGTGTGCCGTCGTCAAGATAGGGATTTAAAGCCGAGTCAACGTCATCTTGAGAATGAATGGATGAAAGGATAATATGGACGAGATCGCCCCATTCGTTGGGCATCATCTTGTTATCGTCGGAGATCCAATACATGCTTGGCATGGGGTCGATCTTGGTTTTGGGGAACCAATCTGACGATGCCGATTCGACAGTGAGATGAGCTTGTTTAGTGTCTTTGACTTTCAATATCGGCTTTTTGAAGTCGGAATCGCCAAAGCGATAGACTCTTCGAATTTCTGCCAAGGCATCGTCTGTTATAAGATGACTTGTCTGTTTTTCAGCAAAATCCAATATGGGACAGAGTTTCTCTTTGCTCTTTTTCTTTGTCGCTGTGTTAATGTCTTTGGCAATGATGTAAAGCCGCTGCTGTGGACGTGTGAAAGCTACATAAAGTAGATTCAGGTTGTCGAGGCGATTGCTTTCGACTTCTTCCTCATAAAGTTGTTGCGGAAGCCCTCCGCTATCTTTAAGATTCGATGATAATCTGAAAATGATGTTGTGGAGATTCTTGATTTCGTCAAATCCTAGTTCGGTGGAAGAAGTACATATCTCTGGGACATTTCTCCCGCCGCCAGGCCTTTCATTGATATCGACGATAGCATCCGGATATATGACTACCGGAAATTCCAGCCCTTTTGACTTGTGGATGGTCATAATCCTGACGGCATCGCCACTGGCGGATTGGATGGAGAGTTTGTCCGCTTTCTTATCCCATAAACGCAAAAAGTCTGAGATTCCATTCCTGTCCATAGACTGCCACTTGAAAATCTCGTTCATGAAATAGTTCAAAAAAGCATCTTGGCAGTTGTCTATTTTGAAAATGCGTATAAGGGATGCCGTCAAGTCATACAGGCTGGTCGACTTTGAAAGTGTTTTTTGCAGAAGATCTGGCTCGTTGATGCGCAGGAGTGACTCTACACTTTTTTTGCCTTCGCTAATGGACTTGACGTCGTTATAATAGCCGGTTATGTTTCCATCAAAATCCGGGTCATGAGTGGACCTCCAATAGTAGATCATGGAGGCGAGGAAAACCTTGTTTTCGGGTTCAACAAGATGCCGTAGCGTATTGATGAGCAATAGGACCTTGTCGGATGAAGTCAGTAGCAAGGAATCTTCGGAGATAACAGGTATGTTGTTGCTGTTTAAATAATTTGCAATGGCGGAACCTGTCTTGTTTGATCGGACGAGAATGGTGATGTCGTTAAAACTATAACTGTTTTCATGAATCAGGGTCTGAATGATGTTGAGAACCTCGTTGAGATAATAATCTTTGGTCTGATGGCTGTCGTAGATTTCAAGTTGTACGAGTCCCTGCTCCGTGTGACGGGGCTTTTGCTCGATGGAGACGGCTTTGCCATAATCTTCAGTTTCATCGACATAGACTTTCCTCGTTCTTTCTTTTAGGAATCCGGTTGCTGTTTCAAAGAAGGCGTTGTTGAATTCAACAATTTCGTGAAACGATCTGAAATTGTTGCCCAGATTATGGAATTGGAATTGTGCAATGAGATTGTTTTGGTACTGAATGAAAGCGGCTTTCTTGTCATCTTGTGGCAAAGCGTGTATCTCAGGGAGTTTCACAATCTGTTCGACTTCGCCATTGCGGAAACGGTAGATGGATTGTTTTCCATCACCTACGATGATGCTGGAATGGCCTCCTGCGAGGCAGTTGTCAACCAAAGGCAGGAGATTCTGCCACTGCAAGATGGAAGTGTCCTGGAATTCATCAATGAAAAGATGCTGAATCTTTTCCCCTATCTTTTCGTAAATGAAAGGAACGGAGAAATCGCCCATGACCTTTGAAATCAATTTGTTGAATTCTGAAATATGGACAATCTGTTCCTCTTCGGTAAGATTTTTCAGTTCGCTGCTGATATAGGTGCGCAAGGCATATAAGTAAAGCATCTTGCGTTGTTCGGCATAAAAACTATAGGCAGTGCGTCCTGCCTCATAAGTTAGTACGAAAGGCTGCATCAATTCTTGTAAGGAGAGTCCAATTTCATCTAACGTCGATGAAAAGACGCGCTTTCCCTCTTGGGAATACCATTGCCCCGTTTCAGCAACATTTTTAAAACGGTCTCCAAGCTTTTCGAATTGATTGTCTTTTAGTTTCTGAATCGTGGACCAGAACCCCAATTCTGCATAATAACAATGCTTAGCCTCAATTCCGTTTTCGTTGAAGAGCTTCTGAATATTGTCAACAAAATCTTGAACCGTTTTTTTGAAAGCATCCGTCTTTGCGTTGAGCCATTCACGAGTTTCGTCATATTTCGTCGAATCTTTGATGCCATTGTCGTCTTCTCTTTGGGAGGCGTTTTCGCTCATCGTCTTTTTAATGAACAAGGAAAGCAGTTCGTCTATTTTATACCCTTTGCCTTCTTCAAGTTTGTCATCGATGAAATCGTTGAGGATCTTGCATAAAAACTGGTTGGTTTCATCAATTTGCATTCCAATATTGCTAACAACTGTTTCGGCAATGTCATCTTTGTCGAGACTGATAGCGTATTGGGATGGCAGGTTTAGATCGTGAGCGAACGAATGGGAAAGCTTTTGGACAAAAGCATCGATGGTGCTGACGCAGAAACTGCTGTAATCGTGCATGATGGCCGTTACCAATGCTTGGGCGTTTTCTTGCAACTCACATTCATTGATGGCAAGGTCGCTGAGGAGATCGTCCGTCATGTCCGTTTTTTCTCCTTTAGCTAGTGCCGTCAGTTTACCGAATATCTTAGCTTTCATTTCATTGGCGGCAGCATTGGTAAAGGTGATGGCAAGGATGCTTCGAAAATTGCCAATATCTTTTCTGCTACCCAGACATAACTCAAGATATTCCTTGATGATGGTATAGGTTTTGCCCGATCCTGCCGATGCCTGAAATACTTTGAATCCTTGCTTATTTTGGGTCATGGATTTGGTCGTTTTTTGGTTTGGGTATTACGGGCCGACCGGATACGGTTATCGGTTTTTTCTTGATAATATCTCGGAAACGGTTGAAACTATGTGTGTAAGAAATGCCTATACCTTGTGTGTAGGGCGACAGTTTGTCGTAGGTGTAGTTGTAGAAATATGAGTTGTTGTTGGAATGATTGTAAGCATGTGCTTGAAGGTGGCCGTCTTTGCTGAGTTTCAGATAAACATCGACGTCGCCGACAATGTTGGATGCGGTGTTAGCGTTGGAAGTGCTTGGGTTAACCATGCCGAAATTTGTCTCAATTGTAAGACGATTGTCGAATAGCTGCGTTTTCAGTGCGATTTGGAGCTCCTCGTTGCTGATTTCGTCGCCAGGCCTGTAATGCACGCCAATGTCAACGTTTTGAGAGAGTTCTGAAATCCAGTTGTTAATCTGGGCTGTGAATACGTCTAAGTAACCTGATGAGCCTTGATAACTGTTGGCAGTGCCGACATTGCTGAAGCTGTTCAAAATGAGCAAGGAGACGGCCTGTTGCGTCATTACGGCTTGATTGGTGGTGTCGAGCATGGTAAAGACCGTCTGTTGGATGTCTTCAGTTGCGTTGGGCAGACGTAAACCAAAGGAGATATTAGGGTTGAGCAAGGCGCCGGAAAGACGGATGAGGCAATCTACATTGAGTTTATTACTGCTGCGTGAAGTGGAATCAACGACAAGGCCGAGTGAACTGACCGTAGTGCTGGTGGAATAGACGCCCGTGGCATTAATGGTGCCGTTGAGCGGGTCGCCCGTCCACGAAAGCTTGCCGCCGGGTTCAAGCTTGAGGTTTTTAGAGATGAGGTTTTTGTAGTTGATCTGCAGTCTCCCGTTTTCGATGACATAGTCGCCGATGAGAGAGAAGTCGCCTGTGGAGTTGCTGCCGATTTTGACATTACCCTCTCCTGTTGCATCAATGACGCCAATGTTGCTTGGCAAGATAATCCTCAAGTCGGCGTCAGGCGTTGCGCTGATGTTAAGGCCGATGGAGAAGTTGTTCTTCTTTTTGCTTTCCGGTTTGACTTCGCCAAAATCTTCCACCAAATCTTTGATTATTTCATCTTCTTTGTTGATAAAGATGATGTAGTCTTTGTCCTTAATGATGCCATTGTTTCCTAAGGGGAGCGTGATGCTTGTTCCGTCGCGGGTCAAAGCTCTTATGTCAAGACGAATGTCGTCCAAACTGCCTTTGACTTCAACAATGCCGTTGGCAACGGCAGTGCCGTAGAATGAGGAATTGTCTTGTGCAGTAGTGGCCATGGCAAGGAAATCTCTAGGCAAGAGGCGCAGGTCAAACCTGAAGTCTTTCAGATGGTCGTGTCGTATGTTGCCCTCTAGGTTGGCTTTTTGCCCTAGCGTGTCAGTGAGTACGAAGTTTTCAAAATCAATGCTCTTTTCACGAAGTCTGATGGTCGGATTGAAGGTGTAGAAGGTGTTGAGGAATCCAATCTTGCAGCCGCCGTCTTTAATGTTCAGGTCACCCGTTATTACGGGTTTGTCTAATGAGCCTTTGACGGTGATGTCGCCGTCGGCAAACCCTTGGATCCGGCTGGCGGCATTTTTGACAAAAGGTTCTAATAAAGCCAGTTTCAACTGGTCGAGACTTAAACGAAAATCGAGATTGTCTTTTTTCAAAGTCGGGTAATATTTGCCCGTCAGTGCAAAGGCCTGCTTTTGCTCGTCCGTAAGGGATGCGTCGATGAAGACGGCGTTGCGTGCGTTATCCCAACGGCTGTTGATGGCAACGTCGCCAAAAATCTCTTTGTTGAGGGCAAGTTGTTCGATGTTTAGGTCGGCGAATACAGTTGGGTCGTTTTTGATGTTGCTGGCCTGAAGGTTACCATTGATTTGGCCATCGAGGTCAAAGCCGAGACCTGCGAAAATCAGATCCAGAGTGGAGATGTTAAAATTGTCAAAGTCGGCTTGCAAAGTGTCAGATTCTTTCAAAGGAACGTAACCGTCGAGTATAATGTGTTGATCGTGATGGTTCAGGCTGATGCTGTGAATCTGGGTCCGGTCGCCATCTATGACAATATAATTGTCAGGATGAACGGTCCATAACGAGTCGTTGATGAGGATATCGGCTGAAGTGATGTTGAAACGACCACCCGTTTCACTAGGGACAAAGGAAGTCGTGATTTTGGCTTTGTTGTGGCTGATCAATTCTTCGTCGTTCCAACGCAAGTCACCAAAGACGCTGTCGTTTTTCAAAGTGGTGATAAGGTCCAGGTTCTCTATACCTAAACGCGTCTTGTCATACTCTGTGCTGTCACGGAAGATGATGTCTTTGATGTTGATGTGGTTCACAGAACTGTTGGATGTGCTGTAGTTCTTGACCTCGATGTTGTCAACCAATATGTCGTTGATCTTGATTCCCTTTGACCTTAACGTCAGATTAAGCATGTCCGCTTTAGAGGTGAAGGTGCCGTTTAAACTGGTGTTCTTGGCGATTTGGACGTTGGGCATAAACAGATCTGTGATGGGCTTGGCGTCTTTTATGTTGAGGTTGACGAAGAAGTCTTGTTCTGGAACGTTCTTGCGTTTGTTCAACTTCTCGATGTCGTTTCGCCATTTTGGGATGTTTGTGAACTTGTTGACATAAAGCTTGAATGCGTCAGGTAGTGAGGCAAAATCCATCACGCCCCCCATCTCATAGTTGAAAAAGTCACAGTTGACATTGATTTGCCGTTGCATTAGGTTGTCGTTGACGATGGAGGCATCGAACTGGTTCATCTGATGAAGGCCGTTGCTGTCAACGTAACGGAGGTCGTCGATATGCAAAGAGCCCTCCAGATCATCCATGTCAAATCCGACAAGGTTGGCCGTAACATTGGCGCTGATCACGGAGATGTCGTCTTTTTTGTTGATGTTAAGACTATGCAAGTCGGCTTTTTTGATGACGGCTTCGAAGTCGGCGTGAGGCAGTTTGGGGTTGTTGAAGTCGAACATGCCGTTAAAGTCAAGGTCGAGTTCGTTGTCTTTGATGCTGACCAACCCTTTGAATTGTTTCTCGTTGAGTTTACCATTCAGTTTGATTTTGTCGATGGTATTGCCCAGCACATGGGCATTGAAGGCGTCTCCTTTGATGTCAAGTTTCGCATCTTTGAATCCTGGCTTGATCTTTCCATCAATCTTGGCCGTCAGGTCAACGTTGCCGATGGTGTTGGAGGCGTTGGCCAAAGAGCCGACGTCAATGCGTTTGGCCTGTATTTCGCTTGAGAAGACATTAAGTCCTTCTTCAAGGTTCTTGGCAATGGAAAGGCCGATGTCTCCTGCGTTGGAAGTGATGTTCGTCTCGGCGATGAAGTCGTGATACGAGCCTTTGAAGTTACCTGTGATGGTGCCTTCGTCCATGGGTTTCAACGACTCTGGCAGAGGGATGGTGCCGGTATTCCCGGGGATGTGGAAGTTAACGAGGTCGTCGTAGGTATAGTGCATCTTCTTGATGTTCAGCGTGTGCTGGCCATCGTTGAAGTCGAGCGGGTGCATGGTCATACTGCCGTCGAAGTGCGTGCCTTCACCAAATTCGAAACTGAGGTCATCGATGCTGAAATGCTCAATAGGCCCTTTGAAGAGACATTCGAAGAGAATGCGGTCGGGCATCTCGTACATGACAGGTGCAAAGGCTCCGATATCGGAAAGCATGATGTCGGTAGGGTAGATCTTCGAGTCGAAGATGACCGAGTCGACAAAGGTGTTGAAGGCAATGTAGTCGTTATAGAGCATGTGCAGGTCGAGATGCAACTGGCTGTTGTTGGTCTTTATGTGCAAGTCGTCAATCAGGATGCCTTTCGATGAGACCGTTGTGATGCCGTGCATGTCGTTCACCTCAAATCCGCTGAGCTCTTTGGCGTCGAGGTCATTGATGATGGTGTGAATCGAGTCGCCGACGATGACGAGGTCGCTTGCGTCAAGGTTGATGTCGTCCAAATCTAGATGGGCATAGTCCATGGCTTTCTGCTTCGTTTTTTCGGGATTTTCCTTGTTTTGGTCCCAAAGCATGAAGTCGATGTTGTCCAGTTTGATGTGGTCGATGCGTATCGGCCCCGATTTCTTGTCTTTGTCTTTCTTTTTGTCGGACTTGAGGGCGTCGGCGATGAATTGGAAATTGTAGCCGTCTTCGCCTTTGTATTTGATGAGGTTGGCTTCGGTGTCTCGCAGTTCAACGGTGCCAAGATGGATGTCCCCGTTGAGGATGTCCTGCACGTGAAGCTTGGCTTTCAACCCGCCTAACCTGACCAACGTGCTGTCCCTTTGGTCTTTGACCTCGATGTCGTCGGCATGAACGGTGAAGTTGGGATCGATGTAGATCCTGCCGATTTTGACATCGGCGCCGGTTTTTTCAGAGAGCCACCCCCCGGCTATCCTGACGGCAAACTTCTGGATGATAGGATCCTGGATGGCAATGAAGAGGCTCGTGATAAAAGACAATATCACGATTAATACGACGAGGATAATATGGGAAAGCTTTTTTTTGATAATTTTGACCTCTCAAATTAATACCATGAACGCGTATATTTTAGGCATAGAATCTTCATGTGACGATACCTCTGCCGCTGTCCTTCAAAACACGTGCGTGCTTTCGAATGTGATTGCTGGTCAGAAGGTTCACGAGCAATACGGTGGCGTGGTCCCCGAACTCGCGTCGCGTGC
>CAMJQC010000040.1 GCA_946407975.1 uncultured Bacteroidales bacterium | reverse complement strand
CAGCATGTCGTAGAAGTGCACACCGATGTTGGTGGCGATGCCGCCGCTCTTGTTGATGTCGCCTTTCCAGGAGGCGTAGTACCAGTTGCCTCGTGAGGTGATGTAGGTCAGGTCTACGTCGTAAATCTTGTCCTTAGGACCATTTTCGATCTTTTCTTTTAAGGCCTTGATCTTGTCGTGCAGGCGCAATTGTAGGATGGTATAGGCATGATGTCCCGTGCGTTCCTCGACTTTTTGCAATGCTTCGATGTTCCAGGGGTTCAGCACCACGGGTTTCTCGCAGATGACATCAGCACCCAGACGCAGGCCGTAACGGGTATGGGCGTCATGCAGGTAGTTAGGCGTGCACACGCTGACATAGTCGATATTGGTACCACTGTCTCTGAGTTTGGTGTTGTGACGGTCGAAGAGTTCCTGTTCGGTGAAGAAGGCGGCTTTTGGGAAAAAGCTGTCCATGATGCCTACGCTGTCGCTTTTGTCGTAGGCTGAGACAAGGATGTTACCCGTGTCTTTGATGGCTTTGAGATGGCGTGGGGCAATGTAGCCTCCCACGCCGATTAATGCAAAATTCTTCATTATATGTTGTTTTCTCAATATCCTTAAAGTATTTCACGGTGCCGTATTTGAGCTCGTCGCAAGCGGCATCGTCGCAGACGATGATGCCCTTGGGATGCATCTGCAGCACGCTGACGGTCCACATCTGACTGACACCGCCTTCGATGGCGTGTGCCAAGGCGCGAGCTTTGCCGTGGCCGTTGGCCAGGATCATCACCTCGCGGCTGTCCATGACAGTACCGACACCTACGGTGAGCGCGGTCTTCGGTACTTTGTTGATGTCGTTGTCGAAGAAGCGCGAGTTGGCGATAATGGTGTCCGTCGTCAGGGTCTTTACCCGGGTGCGCGAAGTCAGCGAACTGCCAGGCTCGTTGAAAGCGATGTGTCCGTCAGGACCGATGCCACCCATGAAGAGGTCGATGCCCCCACAAGCCTTGATTTTGGCTTCGTAACGGGCACATTCAGCCTCCAAGTCGTCGGCATTGCCGTTCAAAATGTTGACATTCTCTTTCTTGATGTCGATGTGACTGAAGAAGTTGTTCCACATGAAACTGTGGTAACTCTCTGGATGGTTCTCCGGGATGCGGACGTATTCATCCATGTTGAAGGTGATCACATTTTGAAACGAAACCTTGCCTTCTTTGTAAAGGCGGATCAGTTCACGATAGGTGCCTATGGGCGTAGAGCCAGTTGGCAGACCGAGGATGAAGGGTTTTTCTGGTGTTGGTTTGAAGGTGTTGATGCGTTCCATGATGTGGTTGGCAGCCCAACGCGACATGGCTTCATAGTTGTTTTCGATAATAACTCGCATATATGTTGAATTGTTGGATTGTTGGATTGAATAATTGTTGAAATTGGAGATTAGCTACGCTAAAATGCAAAGCATTTCGACGAGGTCAATCGTTTGTCTTATTAGGCGGATTTTAGACTTTTCACTTTTTCAATGAAAGCAGCCGTCTCTTCCTGTATCTGTTTGACGAAACTGACTTCTTCGAGCTTGCCCAATACGGCCAGTTTTTCGTTCTCGTTGCGGTAAGTGGCGTTGCGGAAAGGATTGTCATAATCCTTTTTGCGTGACAGATAGACCTGGTCACAGATATATTGCTGCACTTCTACAGCATGGTCAAGCACCCGATTCCAAGTCTCTGCACTGATCGTGGCGTCATGGAGCAAATAAAGCAATGAGCCATAGGCGTGGTAAAGCTTTTCAATCTTGTATTGCTCCCAAAGTTCGTCGTAGCGTCTGTGGATTTCATCCCACGAATTGAGTCTGCCTTCAGCAATATCTTCTCTTAGCTGGTCCACATCGTCTTCGGGCATCATCTGGCCGCCCAGATTGATCCATTTGCGCATGCGTCTGCCTTCGAAGAGACCGTTGAGTTTCTCGATACTGTTATTCGGTTTTTCATTCAGGTAACGGATGATGTTTTCAACAGCATAATGCAGGAGCATGTCGCCGTAAGCCTGATAGGCTTGGCGCACCTTGAGAATTCTGACCTTGCGATGGCCTTTTTCCATGTCTTCTCCAAACACTTCAAGTTGGTCGACAATCTCGGGATGGTTTTCCAAAAGGTCCTGCCCCATCTGCCGTAGTTCCTTATAAGCGTATGGGGTGATGTTTTTGCCTTCTTTCTTGAGAAGTGCTTTACAGGTCCAAACTTCCAAAAGCTTGCGTGCTGCAATGGTCTCTTCCATCGTGTCAGGGGCGAAGGTCTCAAACTCGATGTTCTGTATCTTGCGCTTGCGTTTGTCGCGTTTGAGGTATTTTGAGGTGTTGCGGGCTATGGCGTACATGTTGTACATCCACCAGTAAGCAGGCATGACCTCAAGTTCGTCTTTAGAAGCGTTGTTGTTGACTAGGCAGAACGGCAACATGATGTTCAGTTCGCTAGGATAATCAGCCTTGGAGAGTAGGGTGAAAGAGGCGAACTTCGATGAGTGCTTGATGCTGGTGCAGAGGCCCGGCCAGAATCCTCTTGAAGCGACGATCTCACCGTCGGTAGCGCGGCTGTTGTGGTTGGAGCCTATGGTGGCGCCAGCGGCCATGTTGCTCTGACCCATCACGCAGGCGGAGATGAGGAAGGAGTTGTTATGATGCTGTTCGTGTGAAGGGAAGATGAGGTTGTTGAGCACCTCGCAGCACGAGATGGTGGAGTTGTCGCCTAACACGGAATGGATCAGACGGGCGCCATATTTCAGGTTGCAGTTGTCGCCGAGGACGAAACGGGTCGCCACGACAGAATAGAAAATACGGCAGCCGTAACCGGTCACGCCATTGACGAGGATGACCCCCTCTCCTATCTGGCTGGGTTCTTCTTCCGATGAGTTGATGGTGATGTTTTTCAGTTTGCTGGCACCCTTGATGTAGCAATGCGGTCCGATCTTGGCGTCTTTTAGGATCCAAGAGTTTTTGATGACGCACGAGTCACCGATGGTGCCGTAATAACCACGCTGGCTGTCGACGCTGTTTTGGGTTATCTCCTTGAGACGTTGCTGGAGTTTCTCATCGTCAGCATATTTGGCCCAGAGGTAGGCATCGGCGGTAATCATGCCGTCAAAAGGCATGATCTTACGGGTGCCGGTTTCGTTCATTACCTCAAGCCACACCCTTACGTCTTCAGGCTCGCCTTCTTTGATGACGCCGTTGCCAAACTTGGAATGGTCGGTGGTCGACATCTCCTGGATGTTGAATAAGATGCAGTTGTCACCGATGATGTAGTTGGCCATGTAGTGTACGTCGTGGATGGCCACGTTATCGCCTATGTCGCATGAGATGATGCTACTGTCGGTAATGCCGATGGGGACGCGAAGGTCGTGGTATTGCAGTACCTGCCGGCTCACCTTTCCGATGCGCACCATGCCAAAGAAGTGGTTGTTACGGATCATGCTGGTGTCGAACTCATCGGTGACCCAGATGTCGTCCCAGTTGGTGGCGGAGTTGCTGTTTTTCACAAGGTCTTCAACTTCGTTGGAATGCAGATGACGCCAGCCTCCTTCAGGTTGCTTGACCTGCTGGTTGCGATAGTAGTATTCGTCGTGACCGTGCAAGTACTTCTCGTCGATGAAGTTCTTGTAAATCCGATCGTAGTCGATGATGGTTACTTTATCCATGCGATTAGGTTTGGTAGTTATATTGTCTAGTCGTTGTAACGGTTATCTGTCTTTATACATGTCTTCGTAGTATCTCAGGTAGTCGCCAGAGGTGACGTTGTCGAGCCATTCCTGGTTGTCGAGATACCATTTGACAGTTTTTTCGATGCCTTCCTCAAACTGCAGGCTGGGTTCCCAACCGAGTTCTTTCTGCAGCTTCGTGCTGTCGATGGCATAGCGCAAGTCGTGTCCGGCGCGGTCGGTGACATAGGTGATGAGGTCCATATCGGCGCCAGCGGGACGTCCCAGCAGGCGGTCTGTCGTTTCAATCAGAACTTTGATGAGGTCGATGTTCTTCCATTCGTTGAAGCCTCCGATATTGTAGGTCTCCGCGACTTTCCCTTCATGGAAGATGAGGTCGATCGCTCGGGCGTGGTCCTCCACATAGAGCCAGTCGCGCACGTTCTCGCCTTTGCCGTAAACGGGCAATGGCTTACGATGACAGATGTTGTTGATGAACAGCGGTATCAGTTTCTCGGGGAACTGATAGGGACCGTAGTTGTTGGAGCAGTTCGTCACCACAATGGGCATGCCGTAGGTGTCGTGGAAGGAACGCACGAAATGGTCGGAACTGGCCTTGGCAGCACTATACGGACTGTGGGGCTGGTATTTCAGGTCTTCCGTGAAGAACTTGTTGCCATACGCCAGATGGTGTTTCCCTGAGGATGCTTTGGTGGTAAAAGGTGGGTCGATGCCTTCGGGATGTGTCAGTTCAAGGGCGCCATACACTTCGTCCGTAGAGATGTGGTAGAAACGTTTGCCTTCGTATTTCTCGGGAAGACTCTCCCAATAGAGTTTGGCGGCCTGCAGCATCGAGAGCGTACCCATCACGTTGGTCTGCGCAAAGGTGAAGGGGTCTTTGATGGAGCGGTCCACGTGGCTCTCGGCGGCCAGATGTATAATGCCGTCGACGTGCTCGTCCTGCATCAGCTTGTACACATTCTCGAAGTCACAGATGTCCATCTTGATAAAGCGGTAATTGGGCTTGTCCTCGATGTCCTTCAGGTTTGCCAGGTTGCCTGCGTAGGTCAGTTTATCGAGATTGATGATCTTATATTCTGGGTATTTGTTTACGAAGAGTCGGACAACGTGATTGCCGATGAAACCGGCTCCGCCGGTGATGATGATGGTGCGTTTCATGTTGAAGTGTTAAATCATTGAATTGTTAATTGTTGTTTGGTCTGTTTTTATCTCCCTATAGGAATTGGCGAGCTGATGCTAAAAGCTGAAAGCTGATAGCAAATTACTTTCTGAACGTATCCGAGTTAATCTCCTCCTTGAGCTCGTCGATGACTTTCAGCAGGTACTGTCCGTACTGGTTTTTCAGCATAGGTTGCGCCAGCTGTCGCATCTTTTCTTCGCTGATCCAGCCTTTTCTGTAGGCGATACCTTCGAGACAGGCGATCTTCAGTCCCGTTCTTTTCTCGATCACTTCCACATAAGTAGACGCCTCGCTGAGCGAGTCATGGGTTCCCGTATCCAGCCAGGCGAAGCCCCGTCCGAAAATCTGGACTTTCAGTTCTCCATCTTTCAGGAATTCCTGGTTGACGGTGGTGATTTCAAGCTCTCCTCTTGCCGATGGCTTGATGGTTTTGGCCACGTTTACGACTTTATTTGGGTAGAAATAAAGACCGACCACCGCATAATTGCTCTTGGGGTTTTGTGGCTTTTCCTCGATGCTGAGGCAGTTGCCTTGTTTGTCGAATTCTGCCACGCCATAACGCTCTGGGTCTGAAACCCAATAACCGAATACGGTTGCTTTATGGTTTTCTTCTGCGTCTTTTACAGCATTCTTGAGCAGGGAGGTAAAACCAGCGCCATAGAAGATATTGTCGCCAAGGACAAGGCAGGCACAGTCGTCACCGATGAATTTTTCGCCGATGATGAAGGCTTGTGCCAGGCCATCTGGCGAAGGCTGTTCGGCATACTCAAAGTGAACGCCGTAGTCGGAGCCATCACCGAGCAGACGTTGGAACCCTGGCAAGTCTTGAGGCGTGGAGATGATGAGGATATCTCGTATGCCAGCTAGCATAAGGGCCGAGATGGGATAATAGACCATCGGTTTGTCGTAAATAGGGAGCAGCTGCTTACTCACCCCTTTGGTGATTGGATATAGGCGGGTCCCTGAACCGCCTGCTAAAACAATACCTTTCATATCAATTTATATTTTCTTTTCGTCAGAAAGCATTCTCTCATTCAATCCAGACCCTAATACTTTATGAACCTCGTGAATCGCTCCAATGGTTTCATAAACGTAATTCTTAGGGCTTCTATATCAACCATAACTCTGTGTTTTGCACTTTACCTTGTCTTTTCATTAAGCCGACTTGTCGGCGATCCAACGGCGTATGGTTGGAAGTCGTTGAGTTTTATTAGAAAAGTTTTGAAGGTTTTATTGGTTTTGTGACTTAATACCCGTTAGGGTTATTGCGTTGCCAGTTCCACGAGTCACGGCACATCTCTTCCAAGCCGTACTGCGCTTTCCAGCCCAGTTCCTTCTCTGCTTTGGTTGGGTCAGAATAGCATGTGGCAATATCGCCGGCACGACGTTGCTTGATGCTATAAGGAATCTTGATGCCGTTCACTTTTTCAAAAGTCTTCACGACATCGAGTACGGAATAGCCTTTTCCTGTGCCGAGGTTATAGATGGCGCAGCCGCAGTGTCTTTCGATGGCCTTGAGGGCGGCTACATGGCCTTTGGCTAAGTCAACTACATGGATATAGTCACGTACGCCAGTGCCGTCAGACGTCGGATAGTCGTCACCAAAGACCCCGAGTTCGGGTCGTTTGCCTACTGCGACTTGTGTCACATATGGCATCAGGTTGTTTGGGATGCCGTTGGGGTTCTCCCCTATCCTGCCGCTTGGATGGGCGCCGATGGGATTGAAATAGCGAAGCAATACGATATTCCATTCCTTGTCAGCCCGCTGCATGTCCATCATGATATCTTCAAGCATGCTCTTTGTTTGCCCGTAAGGATTGGTGCAATGACCTTTGGGACATGCTTCAGTAATTGGAATGATGGCTGGATCTCCATACACGGTAGCTGATGAAGAGAAGACGATATTCTTGCACCCATGGTGACGCATCACGTCAAGCAGGACCAAAGTGCCGCCGATGTTGTTCTCATAATATTCCCAAGGCTTCTCAACGGACTCCCCGACGGCTTTTAAGCCTGCAAAGTGGATACAGGCATCAAAGTGATGCGCCTCCATGACATGGCTCAAACCCTCGCGGTCGCGGATATCAACTTCATTGAACGGAATCTCGTGTCCGACCAATTCCGCCACCCTGTCCAAAGCCTTTCTGTCAGAATTGCAGAGGTTGTCGACCACCACGGTCTCGTGGCCTGCCGCATTGAGTTCAACCAAGGTATGACTTCCGATGAATCCGGCTCCGCCTGTTACAAGAATCTTCATATCGTTCTGGTAATAAACATTTTAAAATTCGGTTTTTGGATTCTTTACCGTGTTTGCTGTTTTTTGAGGCCAAAAGCTCCGCCTTCTAAGTCCCATTCAAGCATATGGATTTACATGGTTCCAATGGAACTGAAAAATGGTCGAAAAAGTCGCAAACGCCGAGTGCGTATATCTATGCGCGGCAAAAATAATGAAATAATCAATACCTTATTCAAAAAAGGAAGTTTTTGAAATTGCGCTTCTTTTATTCGTACTTTTGCTGCAGTGAATTTTTACGATTATGATACTCTGTTTGGAAACGGCAACCCCCATTTGTTCGGTGGCACTCAATGAAAACGGTCGCAACCTGGCTTTGCGCGAATGCGAAGGACAAAATGCTCATTCTGAGAAAATTACGATTTTTATTCAAGAAGTGATGGATGAGGTTGGAGTCCGTTATGACCAGCTGGATGCCGTAGCGGTCAGCATGGGTCCTGGCTCCTATACGGGTCTGCGTATCGGCGTGAGCACAGCCAAGGGCGTTTGCTATGCCGCCAACCTACCTCTGATGGCCATCGACACTTTGGAGGCTATGGCCTGTGGCATGAAAGCTCGATTGGGTTCACAATGTCAAGCGTCTGACCTTCTCATCCCGATGATTGACGCCCGTCGCATGGAGGTCTATGCCTCTGTTTTCGATGCCAACATGAATAGAGTCAACGAGACGGCGGCCCTTGTCATCGACGAAAACTCTTTCTCCGATTTATGCGGCACCCATCGGTTGTGGCTGTTCGGTGATGGCGCTCCGAAATTGGAAAAAGTCTTTGCGGAGCGACCTGAAATCCTGATTCAGAAAGACTTCAACCCTTCAGCTGCCTTCATGGCTCCTTTGGTGGAAAAGGCTTTGCAAGAGAAACGCTTTGTGGATGTCGCCTATTTCGAACCTTTCTATCTGAAGGATTTCGTGGCTGGGAAACCTCATGTAAAAGGCCTCTGATAAATTGCAAATCAATAAATTATGAAAAAACTTTTTATTACCTTTTTGTTTCTCTTGATGGGGGGACTTGCCTTGGCCCAAGCGCCTCATCTCTTTGAGCATACCTATCCTATAGTCGCTGAAGAAAACGCAGTTATCAGAAATCTAATGGAACAAGTCAGTGCTGATAGTTTGAGAGCTACTATTGAGCACCTCTCCTCCTACCATACGCGCCGTTATGACAGCCAGATGGTTTATGATGTTCAGGACTGGCTTTACAATCGGTATGCCGAACTGCATTTTGACAGTATTTATTTGCATGATTTTCAATTTATTCATAATGATATTCCCGTTGAGACCAGTGACAATGTCATCGTTATCCAGAAAGGGACAAAATTTCCTGATGAATATGTAGTTTGTGGTGCGCACTATGACTCTTTCAACAATGATGGCGCCGATCCTGACACTATCTTTGCGCCGGGCGCTGATGACAACGCCACCGGAGTTGCTGGTATTCTCGAAACGGCACGCATCCTCCGTCAATGTTCCTTCGACCGTAGCATCATTTATTGTGCTTGGGCAGCTGAAGAGGTTGGACTTAAAGGCAGTGCCGCTTATGCCCAAGACTGTGCTGAAAAAATGGTGGATATTGTCGGCTATTTCAATTTGGATATGACGGGATATCTTGAAGCAGGCTCTGACATGCTGGTTCATCTGCTGTATACCGAGCAAGACTCTGTCTTTGCCGATTATGTCTTCAGCTTCAGCCACACTTATTTTCCTGGCATGCACATCTCCCACAATTGGCTTATGAATGGAGCCGACAGTGATTTTTCTTCTTTCAATAGAAACGGCTATCCAGCAGTACATCCCTCCGAGAATGTCCATCATTTGTCACCTTATATCCATTCACGCCAAGATATGTTGGGTGTCAGTGTCAATAATATGGACCAAGTGAAACGTTTTACGGAGCTAAACCTAGGCACTGTCGCCACCCTCGCTGGATGGAATGGTTGGACCGGCATCGAAGAAAACCTTCAATCCCATGTGACCGTCTATCCCAATCCTACCCGACAAAAAGTGAACATTTGTTCGATGGATGAAATCCACACTATTCGGATTTATAACGTTTTAGGTCAAATAATGGAGGAAATCATAACGAATGGCCAATGCTCTTATGTATTGGATTTAAGCCGTTATCATTCAGGACTTTATCTGATCAACGTGACGACTGCACACAACAATATGACACAGCAGATCGTCGTTCAATAATCGTTCAAAAAACAGGATCCTTATCCTAGGGCTTTCACGCCTTTCTCGATGCGTTTCAGAGTTTCTTCCTTGCCCAGGAGTGCAAGGATTTCACCGATGTGGGGTCCTTTGCCAGCACCAACGACCATCAGTCGGAGGCCGTTCATTACCAGACCCATGTTGAGTTCGTTGGAAGTGATCCAATTGTTAAGTGCTTCGTCGATTCCGTTTACGCTGAAATCTTCAATGCCTTTGATGACTTCGGCTACCTTCAGCATGGTCTCGGCAGAGTTCTCTTTCCAACGTTTCTTGACGGTCACAGGATCATATTCGGTAGGTTCTTCAAAGAAGAAGAAACTCTGATCCCAGAGTTCTTTCACGAAGTTGACCCTGTCCTTCACCAGACCTGCGATCTTGGTGGCGAATTCAAGGCTGGTGTCGATGCCTTTTTCATCCTTAAGCCATTGTTGATAGTCCTTGCCGACTTCGTCTTCCGACTTGCGAATCAGCCATTCGTGGTTGAACCATTTCGTTTTCTCTACGTTGAACTTGGCGCCACTCTTGCTGCAACGCTCGAGGGAGAAGGCCTGAATGAGTTCGTCCATGGTGAAGATTTCCTGTTCTGTCCCAGGGTTCCATCCCAGCAAAGCCAGCATGTTGACAAAGGCTTCAGGATAGTAGCCTGACTGCTTGTAGCCCGAAGCGGTATCGCCGGTCTTTGGGTCGACCCAATACATAGGAAATACAGGGAATCCGAGACGGTCACCGTCGCGTTTGCTGAGCTTGCCGTTGCCGTCGGGTTTGAGCAACAGGGGCAGGTGGGCAAACTGAGGCGCCTCCCAGCCGAAGGCCTCGTAAAGCATGACGTGCAGCGGCATGGAAGGTAGCCATTCTTCGCCACGGATGACATGGCTGATCTTCATCAGATGGTCGTCGACGATGTTAGCCAGGTGGTAGGTGGGCATGCCGTCCGACTTGAAAAGCACCTTGTCGTCGAGGGTGTTGGTCTGCACGTGCACTTCGCCACGGATGATGTCGTGCATGACGACTTCGCGGTTTTCTGGCATCTTGAAGCGAACCGTATAGGATGTCCCGTTTGCAATGAGGGTTTCTACTTCTTCCTTACTCATTGTCAGGCTGTTGCGAAGGTGCTTGCGACTTTCGGCGTTGTAGATGAAGGTCTGCTTGTTGGCCTCTGCCTCTTTACGGCATCGGTCGAGTTCCTCGGCGGTGTCGAAAGCGATATAAGCGCAGCCTTTCTCAAGGAGTTCGTCGCTATATTGTTTGTATAGATGTTTGCGGTTGCTCTGTTTGTAAGGACCGTATTCGCCACCGACGTAGTCGCTTTCGTCAAACTTGATGCCGCACCAGTCGAGCGATTTGACGATGTATTCTTCGGCGCCAGGCACAAATCGGGTCTGGTCGGTGTCCTCGATACGGAGAATCATCTTGCCACCGTTCTTCTTGGCAAACAGATAGTTATATAA
>CAMJQC010000039.1 GCA_946407975.1 uncultured Bacteroidales bacterium | reverse complement strand
ACCCGCATGATGGGCTGGGGCGCTGCTCTGGCTGACAAAGCCAAGCTGATGTTCAAGATTAACACGGGTGCTGCCGTCTTGGGTCTGGGCTACATCATCGGACTGAAATACGCTTTCATCATCTGCTGCGGTTCCATGCTGGTATGGTTCATCATCATCCCTGGCATGAATCTCATCTGGGGCGATCAGGTCATCGACCTGATGAACACCGGCGTGTTACAAACCATCAGCGAGATGTCGCCTGAACAGATCTTCAAAGATTACGCCCGACACATCGGCATCGGCGGCATCGCCATGGCCGGTGTCATCAGCATCATCAAGTCGTGGAAAGTCATCAAGTCTTCCGTCGGTCTGGCTGCCAACGAGTTCAAAGGCAAGAAAACCATTGCCGAACCTGTTGACCGCACCCAGCAAGACATCTCCATGAAAGCCATTATCATCGGCATCGTGGCCGTTTTGATCGTCACCTTCCTGTTCTTCTGGTTCGGCGTAGTTCACAACGTCGGCCACGCCGCCATCGGCATTCTTGTGGTCGCCGTGATCGCCTTCCTGTTCACGACCGTAGCCGCCAATGCCATCGCCATTGTGGGCAGCAACCCCGTAAGCGGCATGACGCTGATGACCTTAATATTGGCTTCTTTGGTCATGGTCGCTGCTGGCCTGAGTGGTCCTGAAGGCATGACTGCCACTTTGATAATTGGTGGTGTAGTCTGCACAGCATTAGCCGTGGCAGGTGCCTTCATCACCGACCTAAAGGTAGGTTATTGGATCGGTACTACGCCTAAAAAACAGGAAATCTGGAAATTCGTCGGCGTAGCCGTAGCGGCCGCCACGGTGGCTGGCGTCATCATGGTGCTCAACAAAGCCTACGGTTTTGTCGGCGAAGGCGCTTTGGTCGCCCCGCAGGCCAACGCCATGTCGGCCGTCATCGAACCGATGATGTCGGGCGGTAACGCTCCATGGCTGCTCTATGGTATCGGCGCTGCCATCGCCCTGATCCTGAACTTCTGCAAAGTACCAGCATTGCCTTTTGCATTGGGCATGTTCATCCCCATCGATCTTAACATCCCGTTGCTCATCGGTGGTGCTATCTCGTGGTATGTCACCAGCCGTAGCAAGGACGAGAAACTGAATGCCGCCCGCAACAACCGTGGCACCCTCATCGCGTCTGGCTTTATTGCTGGCGGTGCCTTGATGGGCGTCGTGAGCGCCATCCTGAAGTTCGCCAATGTCAACCTGACCGCTACCACCGCCAACGGCACACCGTTCGCCGAACTGCCTATCGCTGGTTTGATTGCCCTCGTCATGTACATTGCCATCATCATTTACATGATTTGGGACTCCAAGAGAGCGAAAGTAGAAGATTAATCAGACTTTAGCTTTTAACCATTAGCCCTTAGCCGTTTTGTTTCGACAAAAACTAAGGGCTATTTTTTGCACTATCAGCACAAAAAAACCGTACTTTTGCACCTCGAATCTTTCGAAGATAGCAGTGGCTAACGCGCAAAGACAGATTTACAAGGGCGACGTCCGTATTGAAGTGCTAATCAATGGTTTGCACGATGGAAGGCATTTGCTTTGTTCGGGTCTTACCGGGTCCTCCAAAGCTTTTATCGTTGAAGAAACAGCACGAAAAGGTGGTGGCTTGCATCTCATCATCTGCTCCGACAAGGAGACCGCAGCCTATTTCTACAACGACCTGGAGAGCGCCTTCGGCGAACGCGACATGGACTACAGCAAGAAGAAAATCCTCTTCTACCCCACCTCGTACAAACGCCCCTATGAACCAGAAAAGCCCGATAACACCTATATATTGTCTCGCACTGAGATTCTTCAACGTGTCAGCACCAGCGAAAGGCAGACCGTCATCGTCAGCTATCCGGAAGCCCTGAGTGAGAAAGTCTTCACTCGTAAACTGCTTGAGAAGAACACGTTCCGCATCAAGAATGGCGACCGTTTCAGTCTCGACTATCTGACCGACATACTCTACGAGTATGGCTTTGAGAACGTCGATTTCGTGGTAGAACCCGGGCAATTTGCCATCCGTGGCGGTCTGGTTGACGTGTTTTCCTTTGCCAACGACTATCCTTATCGTATAGAGTTTTTCGGCGATGAAGTGGATTCCATCAGAAGTTTCGACATCGTCAATCAGCTCTCCATACAGACCCTGAAGCAAATCGTACTGTTGCCCAACATGCAGGAGCGCGCTTTCACAGAGGAACGAGAGAACATCCTTCTTTACCTGCCGAAAAACACCTCCATTTGGATCGAAGACATGCCTTTCTTTGCCACCCAAGTAGACAAGGAATACGGCCGTGCCATTGAAAACTTCGAGAAGATAGATGAAGAACAACGTTCATTGTCGCCCGAACTTCTATTCTGCAAATCAGAAGAACTTCTTGAAGCACTGAAAGAGCGTGGCACGGTGGAATTCGGCCAAAGCAGTCAGTTGGATGCAGTAGAAAGAGTTACTTTCCACACCATTCCGCAACCCATCTTCAATAAGAACTTCAATCTGCTCATCGATGACCTGAAGACACATAAGGAAGATGGGTACCGTACCATTATCTACTCTGAAAGCGAGAAGCAATTGGGGCGCATTCAGGCCATCCTCAACGACATCAATCATAACGAAGAAAGCCATCGCGATTTCGACACCGAACTGCGCGCCATCCACAGCGGTTTCATCGACCATGATCTGAAGGTCTGTTGCTATACTGACCACCAGATCTTTGAACGTTACCACCGTTTCCATCTGCGAGACAACTTCAGCGCCAAGCAGGCCATCACGCTAAAGGAACTGTACGAGTTGAAACCTGGTGATTTTGTCACCCATATCGACCATGGCATCGGCAGATTCGACGGTCTGGAAACCATTGATGTCAACGGAAAGAGCCAAGAAGCCATCCGCCTGATTTATAACAATGGAGACCTGCTCTATGTGAGCATCCACGCCCTTCACCGAATCGCAAAATATAGCAGCAAGGATGGCGTTGAACCCAACCTAAGCACCCTTGGATCAAACGCCTGGAACCGGCTGAAGGCCAAGACCAAAGGTAAGGTCAAGGACATTGCCCGCGAACTGATAAAACTCTATGCTGAACGTAAACGCAGCGAAGGGTTCCGTTTCTCTCCCGACAACTACCTGCAAAACGAGCTGGAAGCGTCCTTCATCTACGAAGACACGCCCGACCAGCTGAAAGCCACAGCGGATGTGAAACGTGACATGGAATCGGATCACCCGATGGACCGCCTGGTTTGCGGCGATGTCGGCTTTGGCAAGACCGAAGTAGCGATTCGTGCCGCTTTCAAAGCCGCTTGTGATTCAAAGCAAGTAGCCGTATTGGTGCCGACGACCGTTCTAGCTCTACAGCATTATCATACTTTTACCGAACGTCTCGACGGCTTTCCTGTCCGCATCGAATATCTCAACCGATTCAAGACCGCAAAAGAGCAGAAAAGCATTCTCAAAGACTTGCAAGACGGACGCATTGACATCATCATCGGCACTCATCGTCTGACGGGAAAGGATGTAAAATTCAAGGACTTAGGACTTCTCATCATTGACGAAGAACAAAAATTTGGCGTTGCGGTCAAAGAGCGGCTGAAAGAGATGAAAGCCAGCGTTGACACGCTCACCCTGACTGCTACGCCTATTCCTCGTACCTTACAGTTCTCCATGATGGGCGCCCGCGACTTAAGTGTCATCACCACTCCTCCACCCAACCGTTACCCCGTACAGACTGAACTTCGAAATTTTGATGGCGAACTCATCCGTGATGCCATCCAATTTGAGTTGGCACGCAACGGACAGGTCTTCTTCATCCACAACCGCATCCAAAACATCATGGAGGTGCATGACTTTATCCTGCGTTATGTGCCTGGTGTGAAGATCGCCGTCGCCCATGGACAGATGGAAGGTGCGAAACTGGAAAAGATCATGCTCGACTTCATCAAAGGAGAATATGACGTGTTGCTCTGCACCACCATCGTAGAGTCGGGCCTCGACATCCCCAATGCCAACACCATCATCATCAACGAAGCGCAACGCTTTGGCCTTAGTGATTTGCACCAGTTGCGTGGCCGTGTCGGTCGCTCCAACAAGAAAGCCTTCTGCTACCTGCTCACTCCACCCCTCAACACGCTCTCTCAAGAAGCCCAGAAAAGGCTAAGGGCGCTGGAAGAGTTCTCCGATTTGGGCGTAGGCATCAATATCGCCATGCGCGACTTGGACATCCGTGGCGCGGGTAATCTGCTTGGCGCAGAACAAAGCGGATTCATCAACGACATCGGATTCGAGACCTATCACAAAATTCTAGATGAAGCCATCCTCGAGCTGAAAGAGACCGAGTTCCAAGACCTCTTTGAGGCAGAAGAGAAACAGGCTTTCGTAGCCGAATGTGCCATAGAGACCGACATGGAGGTGCGTTTCCCCTCCGATTACATCAGTTCTGCCGCCGAGCGCATCAGCCTCTATACCGAACTCGACCGCATGACCGATGAAACAAGTCTGATGAAATTTACCGACGAACTCATCGACCGTTTCGGACCTATACCCAGTCAAGTCAACGACCTGCTGAATACAGTCCGTCTACGCTGGTTAGCCAAAGACTGCGGCTTTGAGAAAATCACCTTGCGAAACAATATCATGACTGCCACCTTTGTCAGCAACCAGGCTTCAAAATACTATGAAAGCTCGGTGTATCAACAGATAATGCAGTATATCATCAGTCATCCCAAACGCACTTCAGTCAGAGAAAACAACGACAAGCTGCAACTGCTCATCAAGGAAGTGAGCACGGTAACGCAAGCCTTGAACCTGATGAAAGACCTCAGCGGTGCTGGCAAAGACCAACCCCTATGATTTTTTCATGGCGTTCAAAAACGACTAAAACATCTTTAAAAATACCCATTTTTAGGGATAGTCTGTCCATCTTTGACCCTCTACTTTTGTAAACGATTTTCATAACCTACAAAAAGACAGTTAATCGAAGTACAATGGGACTATTTAACAAGTTTTTCGGAAACACCCGTAAACCAGTGGGGTTTCTTGGCAGGATCATGGTAAATGGCATGAACGGAGGTCCGCACACCACATTAGCCAAATGGGCATTAAATGATTTTGAAATAAAGCCAGGCAGCAAGGCCATGGACATCGGATGCGGAGGAGGCGCCAATATTGCACGGCTGCTCAATAAGTGCCAATCGGTAACTGGCATTGACTATTCAACCGTATCTGTCGCCAAATCTCAAAAATACAACAGACAAGCCATCAAAGACGGTCGCTGCATAGTAATGGAAGGCAATGTGGACGCCTTACCCTTTGAAGAGAACAGTTTTGACATCGTCACTGCTTTTGAGACCATCTATTTCTGGCCCGACATAGAAAATGCCTACCGACAGGTTAGAAGGGTCTTGAAAGACGGCGGACGCTTCCTAATCGTCAACGAGTCGGATGGAGACGATCCAGCGTACAAGAAATGGGAAAAGATTGTTGAAGGCATGTACACCTATACGGCTACCGAGATCGAATCGAACTTGAAAAACGCGGGGTTTACCGACATCCGAATAACTCGAAACGAAAAGAATTTCCTCAAAGTGGTCGCTGTCAAATAAAAATCGTGATGAAGGGCAAAACCACTTTCCCCAAAATCCGTTTCATGTCTTAAGGTTTACAGCGAAATCACTTCATCCATACGGATGTCGTTGGCTTCAGTGGGCACTTCATCGACCAGCTGGAAATCAAAACAGATGCCAATACGCTTCACATCAAGATGTTGGCAAAGGAAGCGGTCGTAAAAACCTTTTCCTCTTCCGATGCGATTGCCTTTGCGATCAAAGGCCACACCGGGCACGACGATAAGGTCAAAACCTCCTGCATAAGGTTTATTCTGGGGCTCTAAAATGTTAAAGTCGCCTACGGCAAACGAAGTGCCCTCGCCATATTCCACTGGGACGATATCATCACCCACCACGGTAGGCAGGATGATTTGTTTCAGCACATGCCATTTCTCTAGAAACGCCGCCGTCTGCACCTCATCGGGCAAAGCACTATAAAGCATCACCCTTTGCGCCTTGATAAAGTCAGGATGCTGTTCCAGCTTTGCCATAATCTGGTCAGACTGCTCCAGCAACTGCTCTTTAGTATGCTGTCTTTTCAAGGTCTTGATATAAGTCCGTAATTCTTTTTTATCCATAACTGACTAAAATCCGCCACAAAAATAGGGAAAGTAGGGATACTTGTCGCAAGCACAAAAAGGAATCTCGTATTTTACAAGTCTATTCTTGTCATTTCCAACATGAAAGGTCTCTTCCCTTATTTATTGGTTTTTGTGATTTCAACGATCCAACCGCCAACGCTCTGGTCTCAAACAACTTCATAAACTAGACGAACTTATCTGCCCGTATAGTTGCCGCTCAACGTCTCAATAAACTGGTTGGCAGCAGACTTCATGTTGACGAAGTCCGTGTTAAGAGAACTGGAACAGTCAAGCACCAGCATGATGAGGGCGCTCCTATATTCCTCTACGACCTCGGTGTTATCAGTAGGCGTGAATTCGCTGTTGACTTGCCATTGGTTGGCAGAGGCCACATAACGCCATTGCTTCACATGATCCATCGAGATCTGCGCTCCTCCAGGAAGTGTAAGGTTACGGAAGGAAAACACATCAAAAATGCCCTCTGTAGTAGCCGTTACCGTGCTGCCGCTCATGCTTTCGAGACCCTGATAATGAATATCGGTAAGCACGCCATTCGCATTATTGTTTACACGGGAATAAGTGCCCTCAATATAACATCTGGAACTGGAGGCATTATTGACATTGTCAAAAGTGAATCGAATAACATCGCCAGGCTCTTGCGCAGGCAATTTCAGCGTCACATTATTATAAACGCTTTGATTATAAAGTTGTTGGGCAATCTCAGCAAAATGTATTGCCGCTTCCGACATACTGGTCACCTCGAAAACATTGTGATCCGGGTCACTCGATAATTTCTGCAAGTCGGCATGAAAACGGGCTTCATCGACCACATCGGAACCTTTTACACCAATAGAATGGGCTTGCAGGTGTAATCCGCCAATTCGTTCGTTCATGATACGACGATTAACAGCAGCAAGATATTCTGTCCCAGAAGAATAATCAGAAAGCATATAAGAAGCCTGGTCAAGGCCATCAGTAAAGGTAACAACCGAAACATTGATAAGGTTTTCCGGGATGGCAGCAGCCGACAAATTGTCTATGGCCGTGTTAACAGCATGATAAAGGATGGTACCGTTTTCCATGGTCAAGCCATCTACAAAACTCTCAAACCCAAACTTCGTGTTTTGGTTCAACATTCCCAAAGGAAGGGTGTACAAATCGTTATTAAATCCGATAATGCCAAGATAAAGACCTTGTTCGGGGATTTCATCCGTCGGTTTCTCTGGTTTTGTGCAAGAAGTGCAGAAAGACAAACTCGCTACAAGCAACATGGCAATGACCCAAAGATTTCTTTTCATATTTCTCATGATTTGATTATCCAATATCGCATTGAGAACGCAAAAATACGCATTTTATTATTTTGGTGCTATTAGGCTTCCTGGTTTGTTTTTTCTACATTTGTACCGAATTATAAGACATACACTTATGAAAAAACTACTGTTCTTGCTCGTCCTAATGACAACAGCCGCCGCAACGACCGCTCAACCGAACCATTTCATTACATTCAATGGCAGCGACCAATACATGCGCATCGCCCACCACGAGGATTTCAATATCGCCGAAAACGAAAGCTTCACCTTTACGGGATGGGTGCGAAACGAGACCTACACCGACTTTCCCCGGTATGTCTGCAAACGCGATATGGCTTCCAACTCAGGCAGTGAGCGCTCGGGGTATGAGTTTTTCGGCACGCCCAATGCGGGACAGTCTCTAGGCCTCAACACGCCTACCTCCACCTCTGGGCACGCCCTGTCGGTCTATACGGGCGTCACCGTGCCGGCAGGCGAATGGATGCATTTCGCCCTCGTCGTAGACCGTCCCAGGAACGAAATCCGCATCTACCACAACGGCCAGACGAACGGCGCCTGGGCGACAGCCGTAAACAGCTGGGCTGTCACCAACACCCACGACCTGTTCATCGGAGTCGGCAACAACGGCGGACTACCCACCTATTTCTGCAACGGTTCCTTCGGCAACGTCCGTTTCTATGCCATGCCGCTGACTGCAGAAGAGATGGCTATCGATATGAATAACAGCGACATAGAATCCCTAACAACAGAAATGCAAAACAGTCTTCTTGCCGCTTACGATTTCTCTATCGACCTTGTCAGCCATAACCAACTGCCCGACCTATCCGGTCACAATCACGTTGCCGACATGGTCAACTTCAACATTGGAGGAGCAGAGATCCTCAGCGTCATGCTGACGCAGGACACCCGCCTGACAGGTCGTGGCAATCCGAATGAAGTTTTGTTGAAAGCGGCCGTTTCCTTTGGAGGCGAGAACGAAGCCATAGCCCTTCAATCCATGAATCTAAACCTTGAAGGAACAACGGATATCACTGATATTAAGGAGATTAAAGTTTATTCTACGGGCACTGTCAACGCTTTCGACGGGCGCACTTTGGAGGGAGCTTCCTTATTAGGGACGGTCACTCCTGCATCTGGCGACATGACCTGTGGGTTAGAAGGCCAGCTCGTTTCCGGCACCAATTACCTGTGGGTGACAGTTCATGTGGCTGACGATGCCACCGAGGGCCATCACATAGATGTTTTGCTGAAATCAATCTCCACCGCTGAACAAGAGTATACATTAGATAATCCTTCACCCACAGGCGACCGCGAGATCATCTTGGCTCACACCTTGGTATACCAACCTGGCGACTACAACTCGGCCAACTACCGCATCCCTGCCGTAATCACGGCTAAAGACGGCTCCCTCGTGGCTATGACCGACAAGCGCAAATACAACGAAGGAGATTTGCCCGAAGACATCGACATCGTGTGCAATCGCAGCACCGATGGCGGTCACTCCTGGAGCGAGCCTTACACCATCGCCTTAGGCACCGGCTATAACCACGGCTTCGGCGACTGCGCTGTGGTCTGGAGCAATGATGAAAACGGCCTCATCGCAGGTTTCGTAGGCGGACCCGGACTCTGGAACTCAACGCCATCCAACCCGATCCGTTCCTATATTGCCCGTAGCTACGACAACGGCCAAACCTGGACCGAACCCGAAGACATCACCAACTTCATCTTTGGCAACAGCTGCATCGTTCCGGAACAACGCACTTGGAGAGCCTCGTTTTTCGGTTCGGGTAACGGCTTGCGCACTTCTACTGGGCGCATTATGTTCGTGGCCGCCATCCGCGAGACCACGGCGCAGTCGCTCTACAACCATGCCGTCTATTCCGACGACAACGGCCAGACCTGGCATGTATCGGGACGCGCTTCCGTAGCAGGCGATGAGGCCAAAGTCGCGGAGCTGGCCGATGGACGTATCCTGATGAGCATCCGTCATGGCGGCAACCGCTGGTACAATATCTCTGAAGACGGTGGCGAGACATGGCAACCCTCCACCTCCACCTGGTACGACATCGTCGCTCCTGCCTGCAACGGCGACATGATCCGTTACACCTCCGTGAATCAAGGTCATGACAGAAACCGTCTCCTGCACTCTGTGCCTTATGGAAACTCCCGCACTGATGTTTCGGTATACGTCAGTTACGACGAAGGCGAGACCTGGCCTGTACGCAAATGCATTGTGCCCTATAGCTCGGCCTACTCTTCGCTCTGCATCCTCCCTGATGGCACTATCGGCCTCTACGTGGAAGAATCCTACGCCGGTGCTTCGGGTTATTCAACGGTATTCTACAACTTCAGTCTGGAATGGCTCACCGATGGCAACGACAGCTACGACCCAACAGGGACCGTAGAAAATCAGAATGCCCATGAAAACCTAAAGATTTATCCTGTTCCGGCTTCGTCTCTCATCACCATTGAAGCAGAACATATTACGACCGTCCGCATTTACAATTCCATAGGACAGTCTGTGATGTCGAAGGCCTTTGATGGCACATCTCAAGTCCGCATGGATGTCTCTAACTTGCCCAATGGAGTTTATCTTGTGGAGACAACCGACATGAATGGCATCACCACAAAGGGAAAATTCGTCAAATAATCTGATCGGATCCCTCATGAATACAAAAAAGCCCACCCGCAGGTGGGCTTTTTCAATTGGTTATCGTGACGAGACGCAATGAATCGCGTCTCTACGAAATCACTTCCCTTCGCTCAGCTTCTTGTAGCCTTCGTAGCGGAGCTTGGCAAACTGTTCGGTCTTGGCGAACAGTTCCTTGGCCTCCTCGGGGAAGGTCTTCACGAGCGAGTTGTAACGCACCTCACCCATGATGAACTTCTGGAAGTCGGCCCAGTTGGGTTCCTTCGAATCCAAGTGGAAGCCGTTCTTGCCTTCCTCTTCCTCGGCGGGGTTGAAGCGCCAGAGGTGCCAGTAACCGCAGTCGACGGCAAGCTTCTCTTCCATCTGGGAGTGACCCATACCGATCTTGATGCCGTGGTTGATACACGGGGCGTAGCAGATTACCAGTGACGGGCCCGGATAAGCTTCAGCTTCCTTGATGGCCTTGAAGTACTGGGCTTGCGAAGCACCCATGGCGACCTGAGCCACATAGACGTAGCCGTAGCTCTTGGCGATCATGCCGAGGTCTTTCTTGCGGACCTTCTTACCAGAGGCAGCAAACTTGGCGACAGCACCGGCAGGCGTAGCCTTCGAAGACTGACCACCCGTGTTCGAGTAAACCTCAGTGTCGAGGACGAGGACGTTGACGTCTTCGCCGCTGGCCAACACGTGGTCGAGGC
>CAMJQC010000038.1 GCA_946407975.1 uncultured Bacteroidales bacterium | reverse complement strand
TCAAGAAGACGAACCGTTTTATGGCTCATGACGAGAAAGAAGAGTGCAACATCGGTGATACCGTGCGCATCATGGAAACCCGTCCGCTGAGCAAGAGAAAACATTGGAGATTAGTAGAAATTATCGAAAGGGCTAAGTAAAATGATACAACAGGAAACCAGACTCGCAGTAGCTGACAATAGCGGTGCAAAGGAAGTCCTCTGCATCAGAGTGTTGGGTGGAACCAAGAAGCGTTACGCCCACACGGGCGACATCATCGTCGTCACCGTGAAAAGCGCCATCCCGAGCGGCAACGTAAAGAAAGGTACCGTCTCGAAGGCAGTCGTAGTCCGCACCAAGAAGGAAACCCGTCGTGCCGACGGTTCCTACATCCGCTTCGATGACAATGCTTGCGTGCTGCTGAACCAAGCCGGCGAACTCGTCGGCACCCGTATCTTCGGGCCAGTGGCTAGAGAGTTGCGTGAAAAGCAGTTCATGAAAATAGTTTCGCTCGCTCCAGAAGTGCTTTAATCAACATTTAAAAACTGAAAGAAATGAGCAAATTACATGTAAAGAAAGGCGACACCGTTTTGGTCCTTTCAGGCAACGACAAAGGCAAGCAAGGTAAGATCCTCAGGGTCGATGTGAAGAAGAACAGAGCTATCGTCGAAGGCGTTAGAATCATCTCCAAGCACACCCGTCCCAACGCGGAACATCCTCAAGGTGGCATCATCAAGCAAGAAGCCCCTATCCACATCTCCAACCTCATGGTGGTCGACAAGAACGGCAAACCCTCGAGGATTGGGCGTAAGAAAGATGAGAACGGCAAATTGGTCCGTTATTCAAAGAAAACAGGTGAAATCATTAAGTAACTATGAACTATCAACCCAGACTTAGAGGACAATACAAGAGTGAAATCGTGCCTGCATTGATGGAGGAATTCCAATACAAATCGGTGATGCAGGTTCCACGGCTTTTGAAAATTTCACTCAATCAGGGCATCGGCGCAGCATTAGCCGACAAGAAACTGATTGACTATGGTGTAGATGAAATGACTGCTATCACCGGTCAGAAAGCCGTACCGACAATTTCTAGACACGACGTCAGTAACTTCAAATTGCGTCGTGGCAACCCAATTGGCGTACACGTAACGCTGCGCGGTGACAAAATGTACGAATTTCTCGAACGTTTAGTCTGCGTCGCCTTGCCACGTGTCCGTGACTTTAGGGGTATCAGCGACAAAGGTTTTGATGGCCGCGGCAACTATAGCTTCGGTATCACCGAACAGATCATCTTCCCCGAAATCGATATCGAAAAGGTGGTCAAGATGAACGGTATGAACATCACCTTCGTCACATCAGCCAAGACTGACCAAGAGGCTTTGGCTTTATTGAAACATTTTGGTCTTCCTTTTAAAAATCAAAAAAAGTAAACCATGGCAAAAGAGTCAATGAAAGCGCGCGAGCGCAAAAGAGCAAAATTGGTTGCTAAGTACGCTGAAAAACGTGCAGCCCTTAAAGCCGCCGGCGACTATGAAGCCCTCCAGAAACTGCCGAGAAATGCCAGCCCAGTGCGTCTGCACAACCGCTGCCAGCTCACCGGCCGTCCGAAAGGCTATATGAGACAATTCGGCATCTCACGTATCAACTTCCGTGAAATGGCACTGAAAGGCTTGATCCCAGGCGTAAAGAAAGCTAGTTGGTAAACATTTAAGAAAGAGTAAAGATGAATACAGACCCTATAGCAGATTATTTGACCCGCATTCGCAATGCCGTCAATGCCAAGCATAGAATCGTTGAAATCCCCGCTTCGAACATCAAGAAAGCCATCACCAAGATTCTCTTCGAGAAAGGCTACATCCTGAACTACAAGTTCGAAGAAGGTGAGAAGAAGTACCAAAACGTCATTAAGATCGCCCTTAAGTACGATCCAATGACCAAGATGCCTGCCATCACGACCATCGACCGTGTCTCACGTCCTGGCCTGAGAAAGTATGCAGACAGTGAAAACCTCCCGAGAGTGATGAACGGCCTTGGTATCGCCATCATCTCCACCTCTCAGGGCGTCATGACGGATAAGGAAGCCCGCAAGCTTCACATCGGTGGCGAAGTGATTTGTTACGTTAGCTAATTAAAGGATAGGAGATTGTAATTATGTCAAGAATTGGTAAATTGCCCATCACCATCCCGGCTGGCGTTACAGTGAACGTCGACAAGGATGTCATCACCGTCAAAGGTAAATTAGGCGAACTCTCGCAGAAGTTCTACGACCATGTCATCGTGGAAGTGGACGGCGACCAGCTCCATGTCAAGAAGAATGAAGCAGTGGCAGAAGGCGATGCCAAGCACGGCCTCTATCGCGCCCTCATCAACAACATGGTCAAAGGCGTCAGCGAAGGTTTTGAAACCGTTCAGGAATTTGTCGGCGTCGGCTACAAGGCTGAAGCTAAAGGACAGATCCTTGAAATGGCTCTCGGTTACTCTCACAGCATTTTTATGGAAATGCCTCCAGAGATTAAAATTGAAACCATCAACGAAAGAGGTAAAAACCCCATTTTGAAGATGCGTTCATACGACAAACAACTTCTTGGTCAGGTGGCCGCTAAGATCCGTTCTATGCGTAAGCCTGAACCTTATAAGGGTAAGGGTATCAAGTTCGAAGGCGAAGTCCTGAGACGTAAGGCAGGTAAGGCTGCTGGTAAGTAAAGATTAATACCTCAGTAAGAAAAGTAACAAAATGGCAAAAACTAAAGAAGAGAGAAGACAGTTCATCAAGAAGAGCATCAGAAAGAAGATTTCTGGTACCGCCCAGCGTCCGCGCATGTCTGTCTTCAGAAGCAACAAGCAAATCTATGTGCAGCTGATTGACGACGAAGTCGGCAAGACTCTGGCTGCCGCCAGTTCCCGCGAGAACGGCATCGAAAATGAAAAGATCACGAAGACCGAACAGGCCGCCAAGGTTGGCGCTCTGATTGCCGAAAAGGCTAAGGCTGCCGGCATCGAGACCGTCGTGTTCGATCGTAATGGTTATTTGTATCACGGTAGAGTGAAGTCGCTGGCCGACGCAGCTCGTAATGGAGGATTAAAATTCTAATTGTCATGGCAGAAGTTAATGTAAAAAGAGTAAAGTCTAGCGAAATCGAGTTCAAGGAACGTCTCGTTAGCATCAACCGCGTCACCAAGGTGACCAAAGGTGGTCGTACTTTCACTTTCGCAGCACTGGTTGTCGTCGGCAATGAGAACGGCGTCGTCGGTTACGGACTTGGCAAGGCCAAGGAAGCCACCGCTGCCATCCAGAAGGGCGTTGATGACGCCAAGAAGAACCTGGTGAAGGTTCCCGTTCTGAACGGCACGCTGCCCCACGAGCAATACGGCAAGTATAGCGGCGCTTACGTCTACATCCAACCCGCTACTCCTGGTACCGGTGTCATCGCCGGTGGTGCCATGCGTGCCGTCCTCGAGAGCGTTGGCGTGAAGAACGTGATGGCCAAGTCGAAGGGCTCCTCCAACCCCCACTCGGTGGTGAAGGCCACTTTCGACGCTCTGACCAGAATGCGCGATGCCTACACCGTCGCACAATTGAGAGGTGTGGATTTGGATACTGTGTTTAACGGATAAAACTTTTGAAAAGATGAAGAAAGTAAGAATCACCCAAGTCAGAAGTGGTATCGGAAGACCACAAGATCAGAAGGACACCCTCAGGTCTCTCGGCCTGAGAAAGATGAACCATTCCGCTGAAGTCGACATGGATAATCCTAGCATCGCTGGCATGGTCAACAAGGTTGCCCACCTTCTCAAGATTGAAGAAATTTAATTGTCGAACTTAACAAATCTGCAATACTATGGATTTAAGTAATCTCAAACCAGCAAAAGGTTCAACAAAGGAAAAGAAAAGATTAGGCCGTGGTCAGGGTTCTGGCAGAGGCGGCACTTCAACGCGCGGTCACAAAGGCGCTCAGTCCCGTTCTGGCGCTAAACGTAAGATCGGCTTTGAAGGCGGTCAGATGCCTCTCGCCCGCTTGGTTCCCAAGTTCGGTTTCACCAACCCGAACCGTGTGGAATACACCCCAGTCAATCTTACAACTTTGCAGAAGCTTGCTGATAAGGGCGTTTCAGTCATCACGCCTGAAGTGCTCGTTGAAAAAAGAGTCACCCATAAGAAGGAACTCGTCAAGATTCTTGGTCGCGGTGAACTGACTGCAAAATTGGAAGTTAAAGCCCACGCTTTTTCTGCTAAAGCACAACAAGCCATTGAGGCTGCTGGCGGAACCTGCGAAAAAATCTAAAGAACGATGAGTAGACTTTTTGAAACTATAAGGAACATCTTCAAGATTGAGGAACTGCGTAAACGTATTCTCTATACGGTCCTCATCATCTTGATCTACCGTTTCGGTTCCTTCGTCGTTATTCCCGGCGTTGACCCGAATCAACTGTCAGCCTTGCAAAACAGCAGCTCCCAAGGTCTTCTCGGATTGCTGAATATGTTCTCCGGCGGTGCCTTTGGTAACGCTTCTGTCTTTGCATTGGGCATTATGCCTTACATCACTGCGTCTATCATCATCCAGCTGCTTGGCATGGCGGTGCCTTACTTCCAGCGTCTGCAGCGCGAGGGTGAGAGCGGCCGTAAGAAACTGAACCAGATTATGCGTTACCTCACAGTCGCCATCGTGATTGTGCAGGCTCCCGGTTACATCCGTAACGTGTTGGTGCAGCTTCCTAACGAAGCCGTGACGCCTTTCGATCCTTATGTGTCTAACCCCGGACTCTTCTTCTGGATTTCAACCGTTATTCTGCTTATCGCCGGCACCCTGTTCATCATGTGGCTCGGTGAAAAGATCACGGATAAAGGTATTGGCAATGGTATCTCTCTGATCATTATGATCGGTATCATTGCCCGTCTTCCCGGTGCTTTCGTCGCCGAGGTCGCCTCTCGTGTCAATCAAGGCGGATCCGGACTGCTCATCCTCGTTATCGAGCTTGTGGTCTTGTTCTTTGTCATGATTGGAACGATCGCCCTTGTGCAAGGCACCCGCAAGATTCCGGTACAGTACGCCAAGCGTGTTGTCGGCAACCGTCAATATGGTGGTGTCCGTCAATACATCCCGCTGAAGGTTAATGCAGCAGGCGTTATGCCTATCATCTTTGCTCAGGCAATCATGTTCCTGCCTATCACCATTGCCGGTTTCAGACAGACGGAAGCCCTGACAGGATTTGCCGCTGTTTTCACCAATGTCAACGGATTCTGGTACAACTTTGTGTTCTTCTTGCTCATCATCGCCTTTACGTATTTCTATACGGCTGTCACCATCAATCCTAACCAGATGGCTGAGGACATCAAGAAAAATGGTGGTTTCATTCCCGGTGTAAAGCCTGGTAAGAAGACCGCCGAATTCATCGAAGGCGTTATGTCAAAGATCACTTTGCCTGGTTCCATCTTCCTTGCTTTAGTGGCTATCATGCCTGCTCTCGTTTCCCTCATGGGCGTCAGCACCGCATTCTCCCACTTCTATGGCGGAACCTCGTTGTTGATTCTTGTCGGCGTTGTGCTTGACACCTTGCAGCAAATTGAAAGTTACCTGTTGATGCACCACTATGATGGTCTGACCAAGACGGGTCGTATCAAGGGCCGCATTGGCAGAATGTAATAGGAGAGAGGACGAAATCTTCTCATCGTTTCGATAACCCTCAGCCTCCCATCGCGTTGGTTGAGGGTCATCGGACGACAAATGCCGAAGTCCATTATGACGAAATTTTAGAAAAAATGTAAAAATCAAGTCGTAATTAGGAAAAAATTCGTACTTTTGCCGCCCGAAATAATTTGGAATCGATTAGAAGCTAATAGTCAAAAAGTTGTAATAACAAAGCATCAGATTGTAAAGTATGGCAAAACAATTGTCGATAGAACAGGAAGGCACAGTGGTCGAATCACTGGGAAATGCGATGTTTCGCGTTGAACTGGAGAATGGGCTGGTTATCATTGCCCATATTTCCGGCAAGATGCGTATGCACTATATCAAGATATTGCCCGGTGACAAGGTCAAACTGGAGATGTCTCCCTACGATCTGACAAAGGGCCGTATCACATTCCGATACAAGAATTAATGGTGAATAATAAACATACACTGATATGAAAGTTCAAGCATCTGTAAAGAAAAGATCTGCCGACTGCATCATTGTAAAACGCAAAGGCAGAGTCTATGTCATCAACAAGAAAAACCCTAAGGAAAATCAGCGCCAGGGTTAATCGAATCGAATTAATAATTTAAGTAAGTAAGATAATATGGCAAGAATCGCTGGTGTAGATATCCCGAGCAATAAGGCCGGAGAAATCTCCTTAACCTACATTTACGGCATTGGTAGATCTTTGTCGAAGGAAATCCTGAACAAGGCTGGTGTCGAACCTTCCAAGAAAGTGCAGGATTGGACCGACGAAGAACAGAATACTGTTCGTAACATCATTGCTGAGCAGTACAAAACCGAAGGTGAACTTCGCGGTGAAGTTCAGATGAATATCAAGCGTTTGATGGATATTGGCTGCTACCGTGGCATCCGTCATCGTGCTGGCCTGCCCGTTCGTGGACAAAGCACAAAAAACAACGCTCGTACCCGTAAGGGACGTAAAAAGACCGTTGCAAACAAGAAGAAAGCCACTAAGTAATAAGTAAGTGGTTGGATCATATTTAATTTTAATATCACAATTATCAAATGGCAAAGACCAGTAAAGCAACTAAGAAACGTGTTGTTAAAGTTGACGCTATTGGCAAGGCTTTTGTCAAGGCTTCTTTCAATAACATCATCATTTCTTTGACAAACAATGAAGGACAAGTCATTTCTTGGGCATCAGCAGGTAAAATGGGCTTTAAGGGCTCCAAAAAGAACACCCCTTACGCTGCTCAAATGGCCGCTGAAGAATGTGCCAAGACTGCTTACGACTTGGGATTACGTAAAGTAAAAGTTTATGTTAAAGGACCTGGTGCAGGACGCGAATCCGCTATTCGTGCCATCCACTCAATGGGTGTCGAAGTGACCGAAATCGTTGATGTCACCCCGCTGCCACACAATGGATGCCGTCCTCCTAAACGTAGAAGAGTGTAATGGTAGAACAATTAAATTCAGAAAATTATGGCTAGATATACAGGTCCTAAAACGAAAATCGCTCGTAAGTTCGGTGAACCTATCTTTGGTCCCGACAAGTATTTTGAAAAGAGAAACTATCCTCCTGGGATGCACGGCGCCAACAAGAGAAGAAAGAAAATCTCTGAATACGGCACCCAGCTCATGGAGAAGCAAAAAGCCAAATACACCTACGGTGTTCTCGAAAGACAATTCCGTAAGACGTTTGAACTCGCCCGTCGTAAGGAAGGCGTCACTGGCCTCATCCTTATGCAGTTGATGGAATCTCGTCTTGACAATGTCGTTTATCGTCTGGGCATCGCCCCGACGCGCGCCGCTGCCCGCCAGCTTGTCAACCACCGTCATATCGTGGTGAATGGTAATGTGCTGAGCATTCCTTCCTACCTCGTTAAAGTGGGTGATGTTGTTGGTGTCCGTGAAAAGTCAAAGAGTTTGGAAGTCATCAGCAATAGCGTCGAAGGCCACTCCAACTCGTACTCATGGCTTGAATGGGATGGCGAGAAAATGTGTGGCAAGTTCATGAATTACCCGGCCCGTGAGGAGATTCCGGAAAATATCAATGAACAGCTCATCGTCGAATTGTATTCTAAGTAATTGTTGATAGTTAACCTGGTAAAAACACTGAAGAATGTCAATATTAGCGTTTCAAAAACCTGAAGAGGTCATTATGGTAGAAGGTACCGATACCAAAGGTATTTTCGAGTTTCGCCCTCTGGAACCAGGTTTCGGCATCACCATCGGTAATGCACTTAGAAGGATCCTCCTTTCTTCACTCGAAGGCTTCGCGATCACTTCTATCCACATTGACGGCGTCAGCCATGAGTTTGCTTCAATCCCCGGTGTCATTGAAGATGTGGCCGATATGGTCCTCAACTTCAAACAAATCCGCTTTAAGCAACAGGTTGCCGGTGAGAATCATGAAAAAATTAAAGTCACAGTTAGCGACCAAACCGAATTTGTTGCAGGTGACCTCAATAAGTACTTGGCCAATTTCCAGGTCCTGAATCCTGAACTGGTGATCTGCCATCTCGACGAATCCGTGAAGATGACAGTGGAAATCACTATCGGTAAGGGTAGAGGTTATGTTCCTTCTGACGAAAACAAGGTTGTCGGTGCTCCTGTCGACACGATTGCGATTGATTCAATCTTTACGCCTATCCGTAACGTCAGTTTCAGAGTCGAGAACTGGCGTGTCGAGCAAAAGACCGACTACGAGAAACTCGTTATCGAGATCGATACCGATGGTTCTATCAATCCTAAAGACGCTTTGAAAGAAGCTGCTAAGATTCTTATCTATCACTTTATGCTGTTCTCTGATGAGAATATCACCCTTGTGCCGGATGAGAAGACGATTAGCGAAGAGTTCGATGAAAACTCTTTGCATACCCGTCAGCTTCTGAATACGAAATTAATTGACATGGACCTCTCAGTCCGTGCCCTCAACTGCCTCAAGGCAGCCGAAGTTGAAACGCTTGGCGAACTGGTAGCCTTTACGAAAGCCGACCTGCTTAAATTCCGTAATTTCGGTAAGAAATCCCTTACCGAACTGGAAGAACTGGTCAGAAGTAAAGGCCTCGAGTTCGGTATGAATGTCAGCAAATTTAAAATCGAAAAGGAAAAGGAACAATAAAGATGAGACACAATAAGAAATTCAACCATTTGGGAAGAAAAAGCGCTCACCGTAAAGCCATGTTGTCCAATATGGCCTCTTCGCTGATTCTTAACAAACGTATCATAACTACCCTTGCTAAAGCTAAGGCTTTGAGAACATACGTCGAACCTCTGATTACCCGTTCTAAAGAAGATAACACGGCAAATCGCCGTCTCGTGTTCGCTTATTTGCATAACAAATATGCCGTCACCGAGCTCTTCCGTGAAGTCAGCGTTAAAGTCGCTGATCGTCCAGGCGGTTACACCAGAATTATCCGCATGCCTTTTAACCGTCTTGGTGACGCTTCTGAAATGGCCATGATGGAACTGGTTGACTATAACGAAAACCTGCTGAACGTCGATAAGAAACCTGCTAAGGCTAAGACGACGCGCCGTGGTGGCAAGAAGACGGCTCCTAAAGCTGAAGAGGTAGCTCAAGAGACTGTCGCTCAAGCTGAGCCTGCTACTACCGAAGCTCCTGCTGAAGAAGTTAAGGAATAATCCAGATTATTTATACCAGCGAAAAGGGATGGCTATGCCATCCCTTTTTTTATTGCCAGCCGTCTGTCTCCACTATCGGATGATGATTTTCCGTGTGATCTGATAAGCTTTTGTCTTAAGACGAATAAGATAGACGCCAGGTCGAATGCTTTTTAAATTCATCCGGTTTTCTTGCGTTGTCAATACACATTTTCCATTCATGTCGTAAAGGGATGCTTCCTGTAGGCAGTCCGACAAAATGAATAACTCATCATGAGCTGGATTAGGATAAAGGATTGCACAAGCATCCGTTTCTTTGATGCACCAGGTCGGATCATTAATTCGGACTTCGTCCAAAAACATATTACATTCCTGTTGGCCATTGAGTGTGGCAGATGAGGCTTCAATTACAATGAAACCGCTTTCGGCTTCGGTTGTGAATGCTTCGCTGAATTCATACCACCCGCTTTCTTCTGCTTGTGGGTCAATGGAAGTACTTTGATATAACGTGCCAATTATTTGGGCGTTCTCTAAATCCCAAAGGTTTTCGCAAAAGTATATGCGAATGAAAGCGTCATGGTCTTCCCCGGCTGCGGTCCGGTAAAACTGAAGACTGACGTTGTTGTCGGGAGCGGTTATGAATTTTGGACTGACAAGCAGGCTCCTATCACCGACTTCGGCTCCTTCTGAGCGAAACATAAGCATACCTTGGCTGTTATCATAAGGTGTGCAAGATGGATTTTCCCCATTAGCGACCCATTCCCATTCGGTCTTTCCTTCGGCTTTCATTATCCACCAAGGGCCATAAAGGCAATCGTATGATTCAAATCCGCATGAAATAGGAGAAGCGGTTTCTGGCATCATGGGTACGACCCAAAAGGTGGCCAGGCCGGTATGGCAGTTGTGATTCGATTGGATGGAAACGTCTAGCCAAACCCTGTCGCTGCCCGAATCTAGTTCATCGGACATGTCGGCGATAACGTTAACTATTTTAGTCGTATTGGGCGGTATGTTTAAGGCAGAGATGGCGGAGCCTTCCTCGTCGTAAAAGACCGAATGCGGGAAATATTCATGAGAGGCCGACAGCGATACTCTTTCCGTGTCGAATCCAGTGTTGGTAATGCTAAACGCGAAATGGCCTTCGTCACCGTAATACATGACCGTGTCGTGTGAAAGCGAATTTACTGTAAATTCATATTGATAGAACATTTGTAACAAAATGTCGTCAATGACAAAAGGAGAATCGTTTGTTTCTATGGCATGTATGCCCAAATAGAAGTCACCATTGAGGTTGCACTCTAAATATGCGGAACAGTTTTGATATCCGTTTCCAGTGATGAGAGTCGATGGCATAAAACTCTCAATTACAGAACGTGGTTCTGGAGCTGAAGCAATAACGATTTCCATTGTCGCAGATGATTCGGTATTGGCCCATAAATCAATTTGATAATGGTTGCCGGCATTGAGCCCTATGGGCATGAACATCCACGTGTCAGACGCTGTTGTGAAAGCATACCATTCTCCCGTATGGGGGACTCTTCCGCTTTCCATATCAAGGTGACTGCAAAGCCACAAGTTGTCGTGACTGATCCATCCTATGGGTGGCTGTAACTCGTTATTTCCATATTCAAAGCTTTCATCCAAAATGGTCTCAGCTTGTAATGATGAGATAGAGAAGATTAAAATGAGCAGTGTAAATAGTTTTTTCATTTTGCATGTTTTGTGTTTGCAAATGTAGCGAAAAACTTATTTGTTTGTAAAAACATCCTTATTTGTGTGGAGAATCTATTTTTTTTCACCTTATATTATATAAAGCGTCCATGCTTTTAATGTCAGGTCTGGATGCGTATTTTTTTTACGAATTAAGCAGTTTTCATTTCGGTATTTCAAAAAATGGGGTATTTTTTATCCGTTTCAGGCCTTTTCTTTCATCCTTTTTTGACTAAAAACGGCAAAAGTATGTTGTCGTTGAAAATATTTCTCGCTGAAATTCAGCATGATGAACCGCTTGAAAAAATAATTTGTGTTCAGGAGTTGTATGGAACTAAAAAGTTTGTACTTTTGCACCCGCAAACGACGGAAGTGGGGGAACGGTTCAGAGGGGCGTTTGCGCGAAGTTCTTTGAAAGTCTGAGGCCAGCACAAGAGACGCGGCGCCTTTACGGGTGCCGCGCGGATAAGGAACACAGAACACGCCCTTCGGGCCGGGAGGCCGCGGAGGGGGCGGACCTTGAACAGGAAAAAAGAGAAGTCAATGACAATACTACAACGAAGAGTTTGATCCTGGCTCAGGATGAACGCTAGCGGCAGGCCTAATACATGCAAGTCGTACGGGAGCCGGTCCTTCGGGGCCGGCGAGAGTGGCGCACGGGTGCGTAACGCGTATGCAACCCACCCCCTGCAGGGGCATA
>CAMJQC010000037.1 GCA_946407975.1 uncultured Bacteroidales bacterium | reverse complement strand
CACCTCTTCCCATTCCGAACAGAGAAGTTAAGCCCTGCCGCGCCGATGATACTGCTATACCAAGTGGAAAAGTAGGTCGCCGCCCACCCTTAACAAAAACCCCGGCAGATTTCTGTCGGGGTTTTCTGTTTTTTCTGAAAAATGTACTAATTTTGCATTCCAATATCCATATTGTATCAGAATCATGATCGACGTTAAGTTTTTAGTCAAAAACCCTGATGTGGTCAGGGAAAATATCAAGAAGAAATTTCAAGACGGCAAGCTGCATCTCGTAGATGAAGCCATCGACCTGTATCAGAAATATTGCGACTGCCAGCAACGTGCTGACGACCTGCGCTCGCAACGCAACTCCATCTCTAAGGAAATCGGCATCCTGTTTAAGAATGGCGAAAGAGATAAAGCCAATGAAATGAAAAAACTGGTCGAAGCCAATGCCCAAGAGCTGGAGTCTCTTGCCAAACAACAGTCATCACTGATGGACAACCTCACCAAGGTGATGTATGCCATCCCAAATATCATCGACCCGTCTGTACCTATCGGCGAAAACGACACTTTCAATGTGGAGAAAGAACGCTTCGGCGAGCCTGTCGTGCCTGACTTCGAAGTGCCCTATCATGCCGATATCATGGCCAGATTGAATGGCCTGGACCTCGACTCCGCCCACCGTGTGGCCGGCAATGGTTTTTATTATCTGATGGGCGATGTGGCCCGCCTGCATTCCGCCGTCATATCGTATGCACGTGACTTCATGATCGACAAGGGCTTTACCTATTGTGTGCCGCCTTTCATGGTGCGTAGCGAGATCGTCTCTGGCGTGATGAGTTTCGCCGAAATGGATGCCATGATGTATAAAATCGAAGGGGAGGACCTCTATCTGATTGGAACCAGCGAACACTCCATGATTGGTAAATACATTGACCAGATCATTCCTGAAGACCAGCTTCCGTTGACTTTGACAAGCTATTCTCCCTGTTTCCGTAAGGAGAAAGGCGCTCATGGCATAGAAGAACGTGGCGTTTACCGTATCCACCAGTTCGAGAAACAGGAAATGGTCGTCATCTGCCAAGCGGAAGAAGCCGACATGTGGTATGAAAAGATGTGGCGCAATACCGTGGAACTGTTCCGCTCTTTGGACATCCCCGTACGTACGCTCGAATGCTGCTCCGGTGACTTGGCCGACCTGAAGGTGAAATCATTAGATGTGGAGGCTTGGTCGCCACGTCAGAAGAAATATTTCGAAGTGGGCAGCTGCTCATACCTTGGTGATGCTCAGTCCAGAAGACTGAAAATCAGAGTAAAAGGAAAGAATGGCAATTACTTTGCTCATACGCTGAATAATACCGTCGTGGCGCCTCCACGTATGTTGATTGCCTTCTTGGAGAACAACCTCAAAGCGGATGGCTCCGTTGCCATTCCTGAGGCATTGCGTCCGTATATGGGAGGCAAGGTTGAAATCCGCTAATCAAAACCTGTGCTATGGATATTTCCGTCGTCGTACCGCTGCTGAATGAAGCCGAATCTTTGCCCGAACTGGAGGCATGGATCAAAAGAGTCATGGAAGAACATGGCTTTTCCTTTGAAATCGTTTTTGTCGATGATGGTTCCACCGACAATTCATGGGCTATCATCCAACAACTCTCTGAAGCCAATCCAAACGTGAAAGCCCTTCGTTTTCGTAGGAATTACGGCAAGTCGCCAGCGTTAAACGAAGGCTTTAAGATAGTGCAGGGCGATGTGGTCATTACCATGGATGCCGACTTGCAGGACAGCCCGGATGAGATACCTGGACTCTATAAGATGATAAAGGAGGAAGGCTACGACTTGGTGTCGGGCTGGAAGAAAGTGCGTTACGACTCCAAGTTGATGAAAAACATCCCTTCCAAGTTCTTCAATTGGACCACGAGGGTGATGTCAGGCATCAAGTTGCATGACTTCAACTGTGGCTTGAAGGCCTATCGGAACGAGGTGGTGAAAAACATCCAGGTGTATGGTGAGATGCATCGTTACATCCCCGTCATTGCGAAGATGAATGGCTTTACACATATTGGAGAAAAAGTCGTGCATCATCAGAAGCGTAAATACGGCACCAGCAAGTTCGGTCTTAACCGTTTCGTGCGCGGCTACTTGGATTTGATCACCATCAATTTCATCTCCAAATTCAGCAACCGTCCGATGCATTTTTTCGGCATGTTGGGATCTTTGACTTTCCTTGCCGGTTTTATCATTGCTGTGTATTTGACCTGTACTAGAGTCTTTGGCCATGTGTATGGCATGACACGCAGGCCGTTGTTCTATTTCGGCCTGTTGGCGATGATTATTGGCGTGCAACTGTTTTCCACCGGTTTCCTAGCCGAGATGATCACCTCTACGCAACGCGACAAGAGGGTGTATTCCATTTCCGAAAGAATTGGTGTGGAACAAGATGATAATGAATAATTCCTTGTAGAGACGCGATGAATTGCGTCTTTACGGTTCATAATAAAAACGTCATCGATACTTCGATGACGTTTTTGTTTTATTCTTAAAAAGAGATTCTCAATACAAATCGTCAATGCCGCCATCCAGCGATTCATCGAAGTTTTCACCAAACTCATCGTTGAAATCTTCTTCATCGTATTCGTCTTCGAATTCATCAAACGGCGAGTCGTCGGCGATATCATTGTCATCCCAATTGAAGTCCTCTTCCAACTTGCCTTGCGTGAATTCGTCTTCCTCATCATGATCACGTAGGAATTCGTCAATCTCTTCGTCGCTCATCTTGTCAAAATTGACGTCCAGCAAAGCAGAATCGTTGATAGCCCTGTTCATTGATTTCAATTCCCGCATCACCGAAGGAGAGACATAGAACTCGTCGATGTTTTCCTCACAATACTTGATGTATTTCGGGTCTTTTTCATATACCTCGGCAATGGTCATGCCTTCGTATTTTCCAAAAGTGAATACCGAATCAATGTCATAAAATTTCATATAGCTGCTATTTAATGTTTTATTGTCTAATGTAGGTTGTCTTTATTTGATGCAAAGTTGCATCTTTTTTTGATATGATGCAACCCTGTTTATTTTTTAAATGCAAAAAAAACGGCCAAGATGATGAATAAAAAAGAAATGAGATGGTTCAGACGTAATGTCTCGGTTTTGAAGACTGTGATGACGATGATGGAGAATACGGTCAGGGATACGGCTTCTTGAATCACTTTCAGCTGTACAATGTTGAAAGGTCCGCCATTTATCTGTGCGCCAATGCGGTTGGCAGGTACCATAAAGGAGTATTCAAACAAGGCTACGCCCCACGACATGAGGATTATGAGTATCAGCGGCCAGTCCTTGGAAGCAGGGTGAACCTCTGCCAATTTGAGTTGCCCATACCATGCGAAGGTCATAAAAACGTTGGAGACAATTAGCAATAGAATCGTGTATAATCCTTTCATAGTTTCGATTTTGAAAATGTGCGCAAAAATAGGAATTTCTGTTTATTTGTTTAACGGTTTAATTACCTACGTTGAAATGCGATGCATTAACTTCGTTGAATCTTCGATTTAACTTCGTTGAATCTTCGATTTAACTTCGTTGAATCTTCGATTTCAGCGTAGGTAATCTTACGGTTTGCTAAAGCAAAATATAATATCCGACAGGAATTGACGTATAACAATTCAAGGCATCTTTCTATTTATTTTGTTATTTTTGCAAAAATATTCCACCATGGAAATACGTGATATAATAAAGGCATCCATCGATGTCAAGACGCAGATTTGCGATGACGAAACCTTCTTGGAGCGCATTGGCGATGCAGTACGCATCTGTGTGAGCGTTTTGCAGACAGGAGGCAAAATCTGGTTTTGCGGCAATGGCGGCAGTGCAGCCGACGCGCAGCATCTGGCGGCGGAATTAGGCGGTCGTTTTTATAAGGAAAGAAAACCCTTGCCGGCCGAGGCGCTTCATGTCAACTCGAGTTATCTCACCGCCGTTGCCAACGATTATGGCTATGATCAGACCTATGCGCGTATGCTCAAAGGAAGCGCTCGAGAGGGAGATGTGTTGATTGCCATCAGCACTTCGGGAAACTCCGTCAACGTGCTGAACGCCATCGGTGAGGCAAAACTGCTCGGCATGCCGGTCATCGGGATGACAGGCGCTACAGGAGGCAGGATGAAGGATCTATGCTCCGTATTGCTGAATGTGCCGAGTGAGGATACGCCACGTATCCAGGAGGCCCATATCGTGATAGGCCACATCATCTGCGAAAAGGTGGAAGAAGCGATGTTTCCAAACGAATAGGCATGGATTGGAGTAAACTCATTCAACCGGACTGGTCTTTGTTCCTCGACCGTGATGGCGTGATTAACGAACGCATCATCGACGGTTATGTCACCCGTTGGAAAGAGTTTGTCTTTTTGCCAGGCGTTTTGGAGGCAATGGCCGTATTTGCGCAACGTTTCCGTCATGTCGTCATCGTCAGCAACCAGCAAGGCGTAGGGAAGGGACTGATGACCCAAAGGCAACTGAGCGCCATTCATACGCGGATGAAAAAAGAGATTATCGCCGCTGGAGGACGTATTGACTTGATTGTTGTATGTACGCAATTGGCTTCTGATCCTGACAACCACCGCAAACCTAAGCCTTACATGGCTTATCAGGCCCAAAAGAAATTGCCTGAGATAGATTTCTCCAAGTCCATTATGGTCGGTGACGGCGACCTCGATATGGCTTTTGGCCGTAACTGCGGCATGCATACCGTTTTCATCGGTCAAAAAAACGAATTGGCTGATGCCTGTTACGACAGTCTGTTTTCTTTTTCTAAAACCCTGAAATAATGAATGCAACCATCATATTAGTTGTCTTTGTCGTTTATACGGCACTCTTGTTTTTGATTTCATACTTCACCTCAAGGAAGTCCGACAATGCCAGCTTCTTTACCGGCAATCGCAAATCGCCTTGGTTTGTGGTAGCCTATGGTATGATTGGCGCTTCGCTATCGGGTGTGACCTTTATGTCAGTGCCAGGTGGCGTCTATACGGGTCAGTTTACCTATATGGCCCTGGTGTTTGGCTATCTGATAGGTTATGCCGTCATCGCATTTGTGTTATTGCCTCTCTATTATCGACTCAACCTGACTTCCATTTATTCCTATCTCGAGATGCGTTTCGGGGTGCATTCTGAAAAGACAGGAGCGGCGTTTTTTCTGTTATCCAGGTTGTTAGGGTCGGCATTGCGCATGTATCTCGTTGTCTTTGTGCTGTATGAGTTTGTCTTCAAATTGTGGGGCATCCCATTCTGGGTGCCTGCGGTTGTCTTTATTGGCATCATTTTGCTTTATACCTTTAAAGGCGGCATCAAGACGGTGGTATGGACGGACACTTTGCAAACCACATTTCTTCTGTTGGCGGCGGCCTTGACTATGTTTTATATCTTCAAAAACCTTGGCATTTCATGGCCAGAGTTGTTGCGTAGAGCATCTGACGAAGGCTACACCAAAGTCTTTGAGACGGACTGGACCAACAGTAAGTTTTATTTGAAGCAAATCCTGAGTGGGGCGTTCATCACCATCACGATGACGGGCCTCGACCAGGATATGATGCAGAAAAACCTGACCTGCAAGAATCTGCGGGATGCTCAGAAAAACGTGCTGACGTCGAGCGTGCTTTTTATTGTAGTCAACATCCTGTTTTTAAGCTTAGGTGCATCATTGATATACTATGCGCACCAGACGGGATTCCCTTTGCCGGTGAACGGAGACGGGGTAGTGGTGAACGACAAGATCTTCCCATCCGTCGCCTTCACCATGGGCAATTTCACCAGCATTGTCTTTGTCTTGGGTCTGGTCGCTGCCGGCTATTCGAGTGCGGATGGCACTTTGACGGCTTTGACCACCACCTTTATCTATGATTTCCTACATCTCAACAAGAAAGACATCAGTGAAAGCCAGATGACGCGCTATAGGAAGATGGTCCACGTGGCTTTTGCCTTGCTGTATCTGCTGGTCATCATCCTGTTCAGGCCATTCCATAACGAATCGCTTATCGACAAGATTTTCGACATCGCTGGTTTCACCTACGGACCGCTGCTGGGCCTGTACTCATTCGGCTTGTTTATGAAGAACCGCACGGTAAACGATAAGGCTGTGCCTTATATCGCTGTCGCCTCGCCCATCATCAGTTATGTGTTGAAGATGTATTCGCCTCAACTGTTATGGGGTTACCATTTTGGTTTCGAAATCCTAATCGTCAACGGTCTGCTGACGTTCTTGGCTTTGCTCGCCTTCAGCAAAAAAGAAAAAATGCTTGTCAATCCGAATAATTGATGTATTTTTGAAATGTCAAAATCATATGCATATGAAAAACAACAAAATGAATAAATGTCTTGCCGTCCTGGCCTTCGTCTTTTTGATGTGTGGACAGGCCAATGCACAGTTCTCAACCACCTTTGCCAAGAACGCTTCACCGGGTCAGCAGGCTGGGTTCTATTATTCCTTGCCGCAGACGGTGCTGCAACTCGATTTTCTCATAGAGGAATCGGAGCTTGTAGAGGGGCCTTTTAGCAATTATGCTTCACGTTATCTTGGTTCTGCCGATATGGTAGAATTTGATGGCAAAGAATATAAGATTGTGGATGTCACGATGCACTGCAATGCGGACCCTGATCCCAATGCCACTTTCTTTGTGGCTTTGGGCAGCGGTAGGGGTAGCGCCAAAGTTGATTTCGACATTCTTCCTAACGGCATTATCCGTAGTGTCAGTCTAGGCAACGCCGTCGATGACGGCTATCAGCCCGCCCCTGCACCAACGGTTGAGAAACCAGGTGCTCCTGAACCGAAGAGAGCATCTTCTCAGTTCATCAATATGGCCGCTTCGGGCAAGTCGACCGACCAATTGGCTAAAGAGGCTGCCGACAAGATTGAAGAGATTCGCAAGGCCAAGTTCAACTTGCTCTCTGGTTTCTATGAAGTTGCCTACGATAAGGAGACGCTGGATGATATGTTCCAACGCTTGGACGAAATGGAAGCGGAATATGTCAGCCTCTTTTCCGGCAAGCGCATCACGAAACAAGTGGTGAAATCGGTTTATGTCATTCCTGTAAAGGATATTCCGACTATGACCGTCGCTAAGTTTTCCGAGTCTGAGGGCTTGACCATCGGGACTTCGGGCATTGGCTCACCTATTACCGTTCAGGCATTGCCTTTGAATAACCTGGGCACGGTGAACGCCCCCAGCCAGTCCGCTATTGAGTCGATGACCTACGAAAGCAAAGTTATTTACCGTGTTCCTGACATGGCGAATGTCAAGGTGATGATGGGCAGAAACGTGCTGTTGGAAAAACGTGTCGGCGTGAATCAGCTGGGTCAGATGCTGATGGCTCCTGTGACCAACACAAGGCTGATCTTCAATACGGAGACAGGACAGATCACGAACTTGAGAATGTACTAAACGCTCTTGAGAGACATGAAAAAAGGCGCCAACAGCGCCTTTTTTTTGTTTTTATGCCAATGCCTCTTTGATTCGCACCAGTTTCTGCAGCAAGGCCTTCATTTCATGCAATGGAAGCATGTTGGCCCCGTCGGACTTGGCTTGAGCGGGGTCGGGGTGGGTCTCCATAAAGAGGCCGTCTACACCTGCGGCGATGCCCGCTTTGGCAATGAGTGCAATCCTTTCAGGTTGTCCGCCGGTGACGCCAGTACTCTGATTAGGTTGTTGCAGGGAGTGGGTGGCGTCCAGGATGACAGGCACGCCAAACTGCTGCATGACGGGGATGTTTCTAAAATCAACGACCAGATCCTGATAGCCGAACGAGTTGCCACGTTCCGTCAGCATGACTTTGTCATTGCCTGACTGACGGACCTTTTCCACGGCGAACTGCATCGATTCCCCTGAAAGGAATTGTCCTTTCTTGATGTTGACAGTCTTGCCCGTTTTGGCGGCCGCGACCAGCAAATCCGTCTGACGGCATAGGAAGGCCGGGATCTGAAGGATGTCAACATAGGGAGCAGCCATTTCGGCTTCGTTGGCGGCATGGATGTCGGTGACGACAGGAACCTCAAATTCATCTCTGATTTTATGCAACACCTTCAGCGCTTTCTCGTCACCGATACCGGTGAACGAATCCAAGCGGGAACGGTTGGCCTTGCGATAGGATCCTTTGAAGACGAAAGGAATGCCCAGTTTCTGGGTCATTTCTTTTAAGGCCTCTGCAATAAAGAGAGGGGAGGTCTCATCCTCAATCACGCAAGGACCCGCCATGAGAAAGAATCGATCTGGACGAAGGTTGTTGAGGAAATTGAATCTTGAGGTGTCCATAGAGTGGTATTTTGTGCAAAGATAGATTTTTTTTATTTCCAATCAGCTGTCGGTTCCGTTAGGGAATCCGTATTGGATCAATCTGTTGTTTCCGCCGACTTGCTGTTTTTGAATCTTGGATGGTAATTCACCATCGTATCCCGTAACAGCTCGTCGGAAATATGCGTGTAAATCTCGGTCGTACTGACCGAGGCATGTCCCAGCATTTGCTGTACGGCCAGCAGGTTGGCGCCTCCTTCCAATAGATGCGTGGCATAACTATGCCGGAAGGTGTGCGGACTGATGCTCTTCTCAATGTGATTTTTCTTCGCCAAATCTTTCACTATAAGGAATACCATCTGTCGTGTCAATCCGCTGCCTCGTTTGTTGAGAAATACCGTATCGGTGAATTTCGGTTTCACGTTGATATGGACGCGTTCTCCTTCGATGTAATTGAAGAGAATCCGCAGGCTTGATTTGCCAATCGGCACCAGCCTTTCCTTGTCGCCTTTGCCGATGACGCGCACGAAGCCATCGTCCTTATAGATATGGCTGATCTGTAGCCCTATGAGTTCGGAAACGCGTAGTCCGCAGGCATAAAGGATTTCGATCATTGCTTTGTTGCGATGTCCGTTGGGCTGGCTTAAATCGATGCTGTCGATCATCTTCTGTATCTCTTCGTAGCTCAAGACTTCCGGCAGATGCCGTCCGACCGAAGGCGAGGTGAGGAGTTCTGTCGGATCTTTGTCGGTGATTTGTTCTTCGATAAGGTAATGGAAGAAAGACTTCAAGCCTGACAGAATCCTGGCCTGTGAGGTGGCGCCGATGTTCAAGTCATAGAGATAGGCGAAGAAGTTCTCTATGGTCTGTTGGGTGATGTCGCCGATTTCGGTCGAATGGTGTTGGCTTTCAAGATATTGCAGAAACAGATGGACATCGTGGCAATAGGCCTCAACGCTGTTGTCGGATAGCGAGAGCTCCAGCCGCAGGTAATCGGCGTAGTGCTTGATGAGGTTGGGACTGATATTGACAGGAGTTTTGTCCATCGTTTTGTTTGTGCAAAGGTAAGAAAAAATCGGGACGCAAGAACAAGGTCTCACGTCCCGAAGTCTCGTGTCTGGAGTCTTATCAATCTAGCGTGTGGATGACGAGTCCCGAGCGCAGTTTCGGCTCAAACCAAGTGGTCTTAGGCGGCATGATGTTGCCACTGTCGGCGATGTCGATGATCTGTTGCATGGAGACGGGGTAGAGGGCGAAGGCGACTTTCATCTCGCCGTTGTCGACGCGACGTTTCAGTTCGCCCAGGCCGCGGATACCGCCGACGAAGTCGATGCGCTTGTCGGTGCGGAGATCCTTGATGCCTAGGATCTTATCCAGCACATGGTCACTCAGGATCTTGACGTCGAGGACGCCAATCGGGTCGTTGTCGTCGTATTTGCCTGGTTTGGCGGTCATCTTATACCAGTGGCCGTCGAGGTACATACTGTGTTCATGCAGTTTGGCAGGCTTATAGATCTCGGTTCCCATGTCTTCCACGACGTAAGCGTCTTCAAGGGCTTTCAGGAACTGGTCTTTTGTCAGGCCGTTGAGGTCTTTCACGACGCGGTTGTAGTCGATGACTTTCAGCTGATTGTCGGGGAAGATGACGGTCATGAAGTAGTTGTATTCTTCCTTACCCGTGTGGTGGGGGTTGTGTTCTTTTTTCTCCTGGCCAACGAGGGCGGCGGCAGCGCTGCGGTGGTGACCGTCTGCGATGTACATGGAGGGCACCTTGGTGGCGAAGAGTTCGACGAGGCGGTCGATGGTGGCCTTATCGTCGATGACCCAGAAGCGATGGCCGAAGCCGTCTTCCTTGGCGATGAAGTCATAGATGGGCTTCTCGGCAGTGATCTTGCTCACGATGGCGTCGATTTCGGCGACGGCAGGGTAGGCGAAGAACACGGGCTCCACATTGGCGTTGGTGAGGCGGACGTGCTTCATGCGGTCTTCTTCCTTGTCCTTACGGGTGAGCTCATGCTTCTTGATGACCTTGTTCACATAGTCTTCGCTGTAGGCGCAAGCCACGATGCCGTACTGCCAGTGGGCGTTGGCGTCGGTGGGGTTCATGCTTTGAGCGTAGATGTAGAGTTTATCCTCTTTGTCTTGTCGGATCCAGCCGTAGTCTTTGAAGGAGTTGAAGTTTTCGACGACCTTCAGATAGGTCTCCAAGTCGCTGTCCTTATGGCCTTCGGGAAGGTCAATTTCTGCTTTGGTGACGTGGAGCAGGCTATAGGGATTGCCTTTGCATTCCTCACGAGCTTCTTCTGTGTTCAGCACGTCGTAAGGTCTGGAGGCTAGTTTCTGGACGATGTCCTCGGTTGGACGCCATCCTTTGAAAGGTTTGATTACTGACATAGGGGTTAGTTGTTTTTGTTGTTGTTAGACGTCGTTGTTGTTATCATCCTGAATAATGTCTTGTTTCTGCAAAGAAGTGATCAAAGCGCCCACCATCTTGGTAAGTTCCATAAGCTCATTTCTGATGTCGTTTTCCTGTTCGCTGTCAATCAGGTTGTTGCGTGATGCTAATGAACAATAAACAACACATTTTCGAATAGCGCTTTTGGTCAGATTGAGTTTGCTGATAAAAATAGACTTGGGTTCGGCTGCGCCGTCGGCGACGCTCAGGCAGATTTCGTTGGCGGTATGGAAGAAGTCTTCCATGAAATGAGCGTATTTGGTGTTTTCGCTATTGGCGCTTAATGCCAGAATGGCATTGGAAAAATCTACTGCTTTGAAATAAATTCGCAGGTTTTCAAATTTAAAGAAAGGTGTTTGCTTATTACTTTCAGAGATCATTACAGTTTGATTAATGAAAGCCACCGCGGGGCAGGCCCGCAGTGGCTTAAAGTTGGGTTATATTATTTGTTCACTTGGAACCTCTTGTTGCCGGTCTTGAAGAAATCGGCAATCTGATTGGCAGCAGCCAGGCCAGCGTTGATGTTGGCTTCTTCGGTCTGGGCGCCCATCTTCTTAGGCGTAGCGAAATAACGTCCTTCGAAGGCTTTGAATTCAGCATCGGCATCGGGCATGATGTCGGTGATGTACTTGAGGTCCGTGCGTTCGGCCATCAGTTTGAGCAGTTCGGGCTCATTGATGACTTCCTTACGTGCCGTGTTGACGAGGATGCCGCCTTTGTGCATCTTGTTGACCACAGCGTAGTTGATGCTTTGCTTGGTCTCGGCAGTAGCCGGGATGTGCAGTGAAACCACGTCGCAGGTCTCGAAGAGAGCGTCGCGGTTGGCCACGGCGTGCACGCCGGCTTCTTCGATCTTCTCAGCGGGGACGAACTCGTCGAAGGCATAGACATCCATGCCGAAGCCCTTGGCGATGCGGGCCACGTTGCGGCCGACGTTACCGAAGGCGAGCAGACCGAGTTTCTTGCCCATGAGTTCAGTGCCGCTCTTGCCGTTGTAGAAGTTGCGGACGGCATAGACGAGCATGCCCATCACCAGCTCGGCAACGGCGTTACTGTTCTGTCCAGGGGTGTTCATGGCCACGATGCCTTTGGCGGTGCAAGCCTCGAGGTCGAGGT
>CAMJQC010000036.1 GCA_946407975.1 uncultured Bacteroidales bacterium | reverse complement strand
CCAAGATGATCAGGATGATACCCGTGATCAAGGTGGTGACGTTACCGTCGATAATAGCGGAATAAGCATTCTTGTAACCATCGTCGATAGCGAGTCTCAGACCCTTACCGGCTTTGAGCTCTTCCTTGATACGTTCAAAGATAATCACGTTGGAGTCGACGGCCATACCCAAGGTAAGGACGATACCTGCGATACCAGGCAAGGTCAGCACGGAACCGAGGCATGCCAACACGCCAAACAGGAAGAAAACGTTGATGATTAATGCGATATCGGCAACAATACCAGACTTGTTGTAGAAGAATATCATATAGAGCAGGATGAGGATGAAGGCGAACACCATCGACCACATACCTTTCTGTACGGCTTCTTTACCGAGTGAAGGACCAACCACCTGTTCTTCAAGGATACGGGCGGGAGCAGGCAACTTACCGGCTTTCAGGATGTTTGCCAAGTCTTGCGCTTCGTCAATGGTCATATTACCACCGGAGATGGAAGAACGGCCGCTAGGAATCTCATCGTTGACGACAGGGTAGGAGTACACATAGTCATCGAGGACGATAGCAACCTGTTTGCCGATGTTCTCGCCAGTGAGACGTTTCCATGCTTTGGCGCCTTCAGAGTTCATCTGGATGGTGACTTCCACTTGGTTGTTTTGTCCGTAGTCCTGACGGGCATCGGTGATGACTTCACCGCCAAGAGCGCACTTGTTGTCGCGCGACATCTTCAAAGCGACAAGTTCGAGGTATTCTTTTTCATCTTGAGTGGTTTCAGGCTTGACAGTCCAAGCGAATTTAAGACCACGCGGGAAGATGGATTTTGTCTCTGCCAACATGTGGTTGATGGCAGCGGTGTCTTTCACTTGAGCGATACCGACGCGGGCGGTTTCGCCAGCCACGACTTGACCGTTTTCATTCTGATAGTAAGAAGGCTGCAACAAGGCGAACAGAGGATTGTTCTCATTGAATTGTTTCAGCTGTTCTTCTTGTGACATTTCGGTAGTTTCGTTTTCCTTGCCCAGCTGTTCGATCAGACTGCTGGTGCTGTCGGCATCGGCGATGAGTGTCGAGTCGGTAGCAACTTGAGCCTCGACAGGATTCTCTTCTTCAGCTACTGCCTCTTCTGGCTGCTCGTCATTGTTCAGATCCTTTTGAGCCTTGTTGGCTTCGGCCAGTTTGGCGTTGGCTTCGTCAAAGTACTGGAATAACTCGGAGAAATTGTAGGTCTCCCAGAATTCGAGTTGTGCTGTACCTTGGAGGAGTTTACGGACACGTTTCGGATCCTTGATGCCAGGTAGTTCGACCAGGATACGGCCGGAGTTTTCCATCTTTTGGATGTTAGGTTGAGCCACGCCGAAACGGTCGATACGGGTTCTCAGAATCTGATAAGAACGGTCAATAGCGCCATCGCTTTCCTCTTTCAAGACCTTCAGCACTTCGCTGTTGGTGGAGTTGACGGTGATGCCTTTGTCCTTGAATTCGTATAAGAAAATGGAAGCGAGTTTTGCGTTAGGATCAATCTCTTCGTAAGCCTCGCCAAACAAGGTTACGAAATCGCCTTCGCTATTTTCCTGTCTTTCGGTGGCAAGCTGCATGGCTTGTACGAACGTCGGGTCTTGCGAGTTGCCCGACAGGGCGTTGACGATGTCTTTAACGGAGACTTCAAGGGTGACGTTCATGCCGCCCTTCAGGTCCAGACCTAAATTGATTTCTCTTTCTTTTGCGTCGCGATAAGTGTACTTCTTGACCAAAAGATTGTACACGTTGACATTGCTGATAGAGTCTAAATAGTGGTTTTCCTTTTCTTCTTGGAAGGCCTTGACGATAGACTCATCTTGGTTTGCAAGTTTGCTAGCTTCGGCTTGGGCGAATTTTGCGGCTTTTTTCTCAACACGTCTGGTGACGAGAGTGAAAGAAAGCTGATAGAGGAAAATAAGCCCGAAGATGATGGCTAACGCTCTAATTGCTCCTTTGTGTTGCATTGTAGAATAATTTAATTATTTGACTATTAATTTGTTATTGTATTTTATATTCCTATTCGGCATATTTTTAGCGGGTGCAAAAATAGTACATTTCTTTTTCAATTCCCAAAAATACTTTAAAATCAATGCTTTTTTATTTGCTGAAGCATCTGATAGGACATGTAATAAGCAGAAATTCAGTTATTTATATTTTAACCACTTGAAAATCTCTTTGTAGGTCAATTTCTTGCCGTACATGAGGATGCCCGTCCTATATATTTTAGCCGCGATCCAAGTCATCAGAATAAAGGTTCCGATGAGTAAGATGATGGAAATGACGATTTGCCAAATGGGAACACCGAACGGGATTCTCACCATCATGGAAATAGGCGAGGTGAAGGGAATCATGGATAGGACGACAGACAAGACTCCGTCCGGATTGTTGATGATATAGAACGAGGAGATGATGGCCACCATAAGCGGTACGGTGATGGGTAGTGTAAACTGTTGTGAATCAGTGTTGTTATCTACCAATGAGCCGACTGCGGCATATAGCGTCGCATATAGCAGGTACCCTAAGATGAAGAAAATAAGGAAACAAGGGATGATGGTGCCAAAATCGATGGAGTGCGCGATATTGACGACTTGCATGACGTTTTCGTTGTTCATGATATCGGCGCTGACCATCTCTTGATTCAACACTGTGCCGGATGAGATCGCTGCAGGATTGGAGAGTCCGACAACGGCAGTGAAACCGAAATAGATGATGACGGTCATTATGATCCACATGGCGAACTGGGTCAGTGCTACGAGTGATACACCGATGATTTTTCCCATCATTAGTTGGAAAGGCTTCACGGAGCTTACGATGACTTCGATGATTCGGTTTGTCTTTTCTTCTGCCACACCATTCAAGACCTGCCCACCGAAGAAGATGATGAACATATATATTAAGGTGGCGAGGATGATGCCCAATGTGAATTGTACCTGTGTAAAGGTTTCCTTTTCGTTGCCGGTCTCGTCCATGCGCATGACGGAAAGGTTAACGTCAGTTTTCACGGCATTCACAATATCGGGGTCGACGCCGGAAGCAAGCAGTTTCTGTTCCTCGATCTCTTTTTTCATCACATTCCGGATGTAGGATTCGACATTCATGGGAACTTGCTTGTGACTGTATAATATGGCGTTCGAAGGGATGTTGAGTTGGGTGGGAGGGACGTGCAAAGCGATGTCGTAATAGCCTTCCTGGACCAGCGTTTTTACGGAGTCGATAGGCATGTTCTCTACGATGATAAAGGTCTGTTCTTCATTGCTCTTCAACCTGTCTTCAAACCAATGGCTTTCATCGACAACGGCGATGGTCTTCTTGTCGCTTTCGGAATGCAAGGCGAGCAAGATGGGAATGATGTAGATGGCGGCCAACAGGACAGGTCCCAGGAAGGTCATGATGATGAAACTGCGTTTGCGTACACGGGTCAGGTATTCCCGCTTGATGATAAGGCCTATTTTATTCATGACTGTTCGTTTTGGGACTGGACTTTTTGAATGAAGATGTCGTTCATCGAAGGCAGAATCTCTTTGAATGACACCAGTTGACCGATTTGCAAAATGTCTTTGATAAGGTCGTTTGGAGATTCGTCCATGACGGTGATTTTCATCTCGTCAGGTTCGCCTGCGTTTTCAATGAGGATGTCGGGATGTTTCGCCGTAAGGTTCAGGACGCGTTGTCTGTCATCCGTGCGGACCAGGATCTCGCGACGATGTGTGTCGTTTTGCCGTTTGATATCGGTGACCTTGCCTTCGAGGATGCTGTGGCCCTTTTGGATTAAGGTGATGCTGTCGCAAAGTTCTTCAACGGAAGCCATGTTGTGCGTGGAGAGCAACACCGTTGCACCTTTGTCGCGCAGTTCTATGATAGACTCTTTGAGCAGGTTGGCGTTGATCGGGTCGAAGCCGCTGAAAGGTTCGTCGAAGATGAGGAGCTCTGGCTCGTGGATGACGGTGGTGATGAATTGCACCTTTTGCTGCATGCCTTTGCTGAGTTCCTCGACTTTCTTATCCCACCAGCCGTTGATCTCAAAACGGTTGAACCACTTTCTGAGCCGTTTTTCGGCTTCGTTTTTTCCAATGCCTTTCAATTGGGCGAGGTAGACGGCTTGTTCGCCGACTTTCATCTTTTTGTATAGGCCGCGCTCTTCAGGGAGATAGCCAATACGAGCGATGTGTGTCCTGTTAAGAGGCTCCCCGTTAAGGAGCACATCGCCGCTATCGGGAGCCGTGATTTGATTGAGGATTCGGATGAGGGTGGTCTTTCCGGCACCATTGGGTCCTAACAGACCGTAGATGCTTTGTTCCGGTACCTCGAGGCTGATGCTGTCGAGGGCAGGATAGTCGCCGTACCTTTTGCTGACCTGGTTGACGGTGATTTTCATGGTCTTGGAGTTATGAAATGACATCGGCAATGGCTGCCGATGTCTGAATATGGTTTAGTTAAAATAGTCTCTTATTCTGCTGAAAAAGCTCTTCTCTTCATCAGTGGGGTTGGGCTTGAAGTTCTCGGATTTAGCAAGCTCTTCAAGCAGTTTTTCCTCTTCTTTGCTTACTTTCTTCGGCACCCAAACGTTGACGTTCACAAGCATGTCGCCGCTTCCATATCCGTTGACGACAGGCAGTCCCTTGCCTTTCAGCCGAAGCACTTTGCCGCTTTGGGTGCCTGGGGCGATCTTCACACGTACTCTGCCATCAACGGTGGGCACTTCGGCCTGTGTGCCGAGAATGGCTTCTGGTATGGTGAGAAATAGGTTGTAAATCAAGTTGTTGCCATCACGTTCAAATTCTTTGCTCGGCTCTTCCTCGATGACAACATATAGGTCGCCGTTGATGCCGTTGCGTGGTCCGGCATTGCCCTTGCCGCGGACAGTGAGCTGCATGTCGTCGCCAACACCTGCAGGGATGTCAATGTCGATGACTTCTTCACCCTTGACGATGCCCTGACCTTGGCAATGTTTGCACTTGTTCTTGATGATATGTCCTTCACCGCCGCAATTGGGGCACACTGAGGCGGTCTGCATCTGTCCGAAGAAGGAATTGACGGTCTGCACGACCTGACCTCTTCCGTGGCATGTAGGACAGGTCTCTACGTTGCCGTCTTCGGAACCGCTACCATGGCAGTGCTCACAAGGAATATATTTTGTGACCTTGATTTTCTTTTTGACGCCTTTGGCAATCTCTTGCAGGTTGAGTTTCACTTTGACTCGGATGTTGGAGCCGCGTTGCTTCATGCTCCCTCCACTACGGCTGCTGCTGCCGCCGAAACCTCCGAAATTGAAACCTCCAAAGTCGAAACCGCGTCCGAAAACGCTGTTCAAAATATCATTTAGGTCGAAATCGGCGAAGCCGCCGCCAAAGCCACCGCTGCTGCTGCCACCATTCATGCCGGCGAATCCGTAGCGGTCATAACGGGCACGCTTGTCAGCATCGCTCAACACGCTGTACGCCTCGGCCGCCTCCTTGAATTTTTCTTCGGCATCCTTGTCGCCTGGGTTGCGGTCAGGGTGGTATTTTAACGCCAACTGTCGATAAGCCTTTTTGATCTCATCAGCAGTGGCATTCTTGCTTACGCCCAACACTTCGTAATAGTCTCTTTTTTCTGCCATTTTTTATTCTTTTTTTTCTTTTTCCTAATCTCAATTGTTTTTATGTCTGTTCAGTTGCCGACGACGACTCTGGCGAAACGGATGACTTTACCATTCAGCTTGTAACCTTTCTGTACGACTTCAAGCACTTTGCCTTTCTTGTCCTCAGAAGGGGCAGGCAATAAAGTAAGCGCCTCGTGTTCGTCGGTGTTGAATTCGGTATCCAAAGCCTCGATCTCTTCCAAGCCCTTGCTTTTCAGAACAGTCTTGAGCTTGTTATATATCAAAGTGACACCTTGCATGTCGGCATTGTTGCCGTTTTTTTCCATATTCTGAAGGGCACGGTCGAAGTCGTCGAAAACAGGGAGGATGTCCTTGATGACCCCTTCAGATGCGGTAACCGACATTTCGATTTTCTCTTTGGCTGTACGCTTGCGGTAGTTGTCAAACTCAGAATAGAGACGTAGAAATTGGTCGTTCAGTTCCTTGTATTTGGTGACTTGCTTTTCAAGTTTGCTTTCCAGCTCTTTTTCATGGGCATGTCTGCCTTTATGTCTTTTCGTTTTCTCATCGGAAGGGGTCTCGGAAGCCACTTTTTCTTCTGGGGCAGCCGCTTCTTCAACTGGTTGTTCAGCTTCGACGGGCTGTTCTTTCATTTCATCGTCTTGAATTTCAGATTTTTTCTCTTCTTCCATGGTTATAACTTATTAAAATATATTTGTCACTATCAAAACCTTTGCCAAATCATTGGGTTTGACAAATTGTCAGTATCGGGAACGCCTAATGATTTAATAATATCAATTGTCGCCAGGAAAAAAACTTTCTTTCGGCTAAACAATTAAACAGTTTAACACTTCAAAGATTCAGCAACTAAAGTCTCACAATGTCAGCGCCGAGTTTGCGAAGGCGCTCGTCAATATGCTGATACCCTCGGTCGATTTGTTCGATGTTGTCGATGATGCTGGTGCCTTTTGCCGAAAGTGCGGCGATGAGTAGTGCAACGCCAGCACGGATGTCGGGCGAGCTCATGCGCAGGCCTCTGAGAGCGTGTGTCTTGTCTAAACCAATTACGTTGGCGCGGTGTGGGTCGCAGAGGATGATTTGTGCGCCCATGTCGATAAGTTTGTCAACGAAGAAAAGACGGCTCTCGAACATTTTCTGGTGGATGAGCACGGTGCCTTTGGCTTGAGTGGCCACGACGAGCACGATACTGATGAGGTCGGGCGTAAAGCCAGGCCAAGGCGCATCAGCGATGGTGAGGATGCCCCCGTCCATGAAGGTGTCGACTTCGTAGTGTTCTTGTGCAGGAATGTAGATATCATCGTCATGGAACTCCATTTGGATGCCGATTTTCTTGAACACGTCGGGGATACGTCCCAGCTGAGCGATGCCAGCGTTCTTGATGGTAAGTTCTGATCCTGTCATGGCGGCCATGCCGATGAAACTGCCGACTTCGATCATGTCGGAGAGCAATCTGTGCGTCGTTCCATGCAGTTTTTCTACGCCAGTGATATGCAGCAGGTTGGATCCTATGCCTTCAATCCGCGCACCCATGCTGACGAGCATCTTGCAGAGTTGCACGATATAAGGCTCGCAAGCAGCATTGAAGATGGTTGTCTCGCCCTGTGCCATGACGGCAGCCATGACGATGTTGGCAGTGCCTGTCACGGAGGCTTCGTCGAGCAACATGTAAGTGCCTTTTAGCCCTTCTGGTGCGGTGGCTTCGTAGCAGTAGTTCGCATTATAGTCAAAATGGGCACCTAATGCTTGCAGACCGATGATATGGGTGTCGACACGACGACGCCCGATTTTGTCGCCGCCAGGCTTAGGCATGTAAGACTTGCCAAAACGGGCCAGCATAGGGCCGAGCATCATCACACTGCCACGCAGTTTGGCGGCTTTGGTGCAGAAAGACTCGGTCTGACAGAAGCCAAAGTCAATCTGTTTGGCTTGAAGTGTCACCGTGTCGGCAACAGGTCGGTCCACTTCCACCCCCATGTCCTTCAGCAACCCGATCAGGTTGTTGATGTCGAGAATGTCTGGGAGGTTGGTGATGGTGATTTTTTCATCGGTCAGCAGACAGGCGCAAATGATTTGCAAAGCCTCGTTTTTGGCGCCTTGTGGTATGATTTCACCTTGCAGCCTGCATCCGCCTTGTATCTTGAAGGAACTCATGGCATTTGTTTTTATTGTTCCATCCGTTTCTTGTAGGCTGGATTGTTCGGGTTGTTCATGTTAGCCTTCAGATTCGGCACTTTTTTCTTCTTTTTCTTTCCTTGCTGTTGCGACTGTTTCTTGCCTTGCGACTGCATTTTGCCTTGTGCTTCTCCTGAAACTGAAAGTTTGGCGTCGTCGGGCAAAACAAGCACGCCTTTGGAAATGTTTTTCAAGTCGTCGATAATGACCTGATCGCTGATAACGCTCTTATTCCATTCCATATAGTTGGCTTTCATCTGGCTAGCGATGGAATAGGCGAGGGCCTCGCGCACTTCTGGCCGCTCTTCTTTACAAGCGGCCTCAATCATTTTGACGATATAGTTGCCGTAATGACCGTAACGGATGTCGTTGTTCTGATAGTTGATGTGATGTGGCTTTGAGCGCTGTTTCTCTATGACGGGAGGCGCATAGGGGCTGTCCACGTCCAGTTTGAAGTCAGAGATGATGTAGAGATGATCCCAAAGCTTATGCTGGTAGTCGGCCGATTCTTTCACTTGTGGGTTCATTTGTGCCATCAGCGCCACGATGCGATGGGCGGCTTGGGTGCGTTGTTGCCGGTCTTCAATTTGTTGCAGACTCTCGACCATTTCCTGTATGCCGCGTCCATATTCTGAGAGGATGATTCTCTCTCTTTCAGTGTTATATGCTAATCCGGTTTTGTCCATGTCTAAATTCGTTTCAAGAGGCAAAAGTACAAAGTTTTTCTATTCATCGAGTATTTTCAGTTTGGCGAACTTTAGCATGAGCTGCTTGGTGCCGTTGCAGTCGAATGTCACGGTGGCCTTCTTGTTGGCTCCAGCACCATCGAGCGAGATGACTGTGCCCTTGCCGAACTTCTGATGCAGCACCCTCATGCCTTCCTGCAATAGGTCGGGGTTGGAGGGCGTGAAGTCGCCAACTGACTCGCTTGGCTGTGTAGGCGTCGAGAAGGGTTGTCCACTGACTTCGATCTTCTTAAATCCATGTTGGGACATCTCGCTGTCACGGGTGCCGTAACGTCGCAATGACGGTCCAGAGGCGGTCCCTCGGAAAGATGCCTTCCTTGCTCTATCAAGGAGGTTTTCGTCGATTTCTTCAATAAAACGTGAAGGCTCGCTGAGGGTGAGATTACCATAACGGTAGCGCGTCTCGGCATAACTCAAAGTGAGTTTGTTCATGGCACGGGTGATGGCGACATAAAACAGACGGCGTTCCTCTTCGAGTTCCGCTCGGGTGCTGAGTGAGAGCATGCTGGGGAAAAGGTTCTCTTCCATGCCTACCACATAGACATATGGGAACTCCAACCCTTTGGCAGAGTGAATGGTCATCAGGCTAACGTAATCTGTGTCGTTTTTGTCGTTTTTCATCTCTTGGTCGGTGAGTAAGGCGACGTCTTCCATAAACTGCACCAGGTCGACACGGGCGGCTTCGCCAGTGGTTTCGTCCACTTGCTTGTCGCTGAACTCCATGATGGCATTGAGCAGTTCTTCGATGTTCTCTACCCGTGATACGCCTTCAGGGCTGTCGTCTTCCTTCAGCACCTTGATGATGCCGATGCTGTTGGTGATGTGTTTGGCGAGTTCAAAGGCGTTCATTTTGGGCTGTAGGCTCTGGAAACTCTGCATCATGGTGGCGAAATCACGGATCTTCTTGATGGTGCCCATATTGAAATCCTGTGGGAAGATGTTGTTGGTGATACAGTGCCAGATGCTTTGATGCTGTTGGTCGGCGGTCACCATGAGCCTCTCTATCGTTGTCTTGCCAATGCCTCGGGCTGGATAGTTGATGATGCGAAGCAGTGCTTGCTCGTCTTCCGGGTTGATGACAACGCGAAAATAGGCGAGTAGGTCCTTCACTTCCTTGCGGTCGTAGAAGGAGAGTCCTCCATAGATTTTGTAGGGAATGTTCTGTTTGCGCAAGGCGTCTTCCATCGAACGCGACTGGGCGTTGGTGCGGTAAAGGATTGCGAAGTCCTTGTTGGCCAAGTGCCGTGTCATTTTATAACCAAAGATGGAATTGGCAACCAAGACGCCTTCTTCCGTGTCGGTGGCAGCATGGAGTAGCCCTATGAGCTCGCCAGCCTCCTTGTCGCTCCATACCTTCTTCTTGATTTGATCCTTGTTATGGGCGATAACAGCATTGGATGCGTTTACGATATTCTGGGTGGAACGGTAATTCTGCTCCAGACGGATGAGTTTGAAGTCGGGATAATCGTTGCGAAAGTTGAGTATGTTCTGGATGTTAGCCCCGCGGAAAGCATAGATGCTCTGCGCATCGTCACCGACGACGCAGATGTTCTCAAACAGAGCGGCGATGCGTTTGATGATGAGATATTGTGCAAAATTGGTGTCCTGATACTCGTCGACGAGGATGTACTTGAAGTGGTTCTGGTATTTGTAAAGCACGTCGGGGTTGTCTCTCAACAGCACATTAGTAAAATATAGGATGTCGTCGAAATCCATGGCATTGGCACGATGCAGCCTGTCGTTGTAAAGTTTGAAAAGCTGTGCGATGAGCGGTTTGTTCGACTTGCGGTCTGTTTCTTGAATTTCAGGGTCGTTGGCATAGTCTTCGGGCGAGTATAGACTTGACTTGGCGGCGGAGATGCGTGACAGCACCTGTTTGGCGGGATAGACCTTTGTGTCAAGTTGTAAGTCTTTTAGAATCTGATTTATAAGTGTTTTAGAATCTTCGGTGTCGTAGATAGAAAAATTGGGTGTGAATCCGATTTTATCCGCCTCGATGCGCAAAATGCGGGCGAAGATGGAATGGAAGGTGCCCATCCAGACGTTGCGAGCCTCGCTGGCGTTGACCAACTGCATGATGCGTTCCTTCATTTCGCGTGCGGCCTTGTTGGTGAAAGTCAGGGCCATGATGCTGAAGGGGTCGATGCCTTCCTGAATCATATAGGCCACACGATAAGTAAGGGCACGGGTCTTGCCCGAACCGGCACCAGCAATCACCATCACGGGACCTTCAATAGTCGTAACAGCCTCGCGCTGAGGCTCGTTGAGGTCTTTCAATAAATCGATCATCGTAAAACTATTAGACGGCAAAGGTAATCAATTTGGATGGAATACAGGTTGCTTTTTGGCAGTAAAAAACGACAAAGATTATATGAGACGGTTAATTGTTTTGCTGGAAAGGAAAAGGGCAAAAAGAAGGTGAAAAAAACGAGGACAATATTGTAAAAGTCTTTGTATCTTTGCGCTCCTTTAAAAATCAACCATACTATGAGTCAAGAAACCCCCGTGCTGCTGCTGACAGGTTATCTGGGTAGCGGCAAGACTACGCTTTTAAACCGAATCCTTTCTAATCGTAAGGGCATTAAGTTTGCCGTGATTGTCAACGATATAGGCGAGATCAATATAGACGCTGACCTTATCCAAAAGGGTGGTGTGGTCAACCAAAATGACGATAGTCTTGTAGCTCTGCAGAACGGCTGCATCTGCTGCACTTTGAAAATGGACTTGGTGAAACAACTGCACGATATCATCAGTCAGCACTGTTTCGATTATATCGTCATTGAGGCCAGCGGTATCTGTGAACCTGAACCTATCGCACAGACCATTACTTCCATTCCGCAGATGGCTTATGCTTTTACTAAGGATGGTGTGCCGCGCCTCGACTGCATCGTCACGGTTGTTGATGCCTTACGTATGCAGAGTGAGTTTGGCTGTGGCGACGACCTGGTTAAGAAAAATATCGGTGAAGACGACTTGGAGAGTCTTGTCATCCAGCAAATCGAGTTCTGCAACCTCGTTCTATTGAATAAGGCCTCAGAGGTGACTCCTAAGGAGCTGGGCCGTATCAAGGAAATCATTCGTGCCTTACAGCCCACGGCCAAGATCATTACCTGTGACTATGGCGATGTGGATTTCGACGAGATCCTTAACACGGGTCTCTTTGATTTTGATGAAGTGGCGGGATCGGCTGGCTGGATTCGTGAGGTGGAAGGAAGAGGAGCATTTGATGCCGACCACGACGAGGACGAAGACGATGATGATGACCATGATCACGATCATCATGAGCATCATCATGAGCATGAACACCATCATGACCACGAAGGTGGCGAGGTGGAGGAATATGGCATTGGCACCTTTGTTTATTATCGCCGTGAGCCTTTCAACCTCAGCCGTTTCGATGAGTTTGTTGCCCGTAAGCTGCCTAAGAACGTCATTCGTGTGAAAGGTATCTGCTACTTCGCTGGAGAATATGACACCTGTTATATCTTTGAGCAGGCAGGTAAGCAAGTGCAGTTGCGCGATGCGGGCATGTGGTTCGCCACTATGCCGCCTGAGGATCTCGCCGAGATGATGCGCCGTGATGCCAGCCTTCGTCACGACTGGGACGAACGTTATGGCGACCGCATGCAGAAACTTGTTTTCATCGGTCAGCATCTCGACAAGGAAGCCATAGCCCGCGACTTAGATGTTTGTCTAGTGAAATAATAGTTCGTTTTGATGAAAGATAGAAGGGATTATCACGATTGATAGTCCCTTTTTTTTGATCGTATCTGATCTTTTATTTTCTTGATTCAAAAGAGAATACGATGAGGAATGCTTCTGCCCAACTCGAGATTGAAAGATTTTTTTGAGCACTTTGTCTTGCACGAGTGAGATTTTTTGTACTTTTGCCGCGGAGATATGGCTGAGTGGTCGATAGCGGCGGTCTTGAAAACCGTTAAGCCGAAAGGCTTCGGGGGTTCGAATCCCTCTGTCTCCGCAAGCGGCGAAAAGTCGCTTTTCTTATATTAGATCAGGTTAGGAGAGATGCCGGAGTGGTCGATCGGGGCGGTCTCGAAAACCGTTGAACGCTTTGCGTTCCAAGGGTTCGAATCCCTTTCTCTCCGCAAACCTCAGAAACCAGGCATAGCCTGGTTTTTTTATGCCCTGAAGCCAGCTGAAAAGATTGCTTTTCATGATGGCTTTAGGGTATAAAAACCGGCGCGAAGGCGCTGGTCTGAGGTTTGCTGGGCCCCCGCGGCGAGCGTTAGGGATCATCGTCAGATAATCCC
>CAMJQC010000035.1 GCA_946407975.1 uncultured Bacteroidales bacterium | reverse complement strand
GCCCGCATCAACGCCGCCACCATGCTCGGACAGTCGAAGAACTGCTTCCAAGCCGAGATCGACTCCGCCTGTGAGACCATCGACTTTTTCCGTTACAACAACTACTATGCGAGCAAGCTCTATGCTGAGCAACCCGCTTCGGCCAACGACCAGCTGAACCGTACAGAATATCGTCCTTTGGAAGGTTTCGTCTTTGCCATCACGCCTTTCAATTTCACGTCCATCGCCTCCAACCTGAACATGACACCCGCCCTGATGGGTAACACCACCATCTGGAAGCCTTCCACCACTGCCCTACTGTCGAACTATACCGACATGCGCATCTTCATGGAAGCCGGTCTGCCAGCTGGCGTGGTCAACTTCCTGCCTGGCAAGGGCAGCCTGATCAGCAGCGTGGCACTGAAGGACCCGAACTTCAATGCCATCCACTTCACGGGCAGCACCGCCACCTTCAAGAACTTATGGAAGACCACAGGCGAAAACCTCGACCTCTACAAGGCCTATCCGCGTCTCGTCGGCGAGACTGGCGGCAAGGACTTCATCTTTGTCCATAACAGCGCCGACCCACAAGAAGTGGCTGTCGCCATTGTCCGCGGCGCCTTCGAATATCAAGGCCAAAAGTGCTCTGCCGCTTCGCGCGCCTACATCCCCGCTTCGATGTGGAGCGAAGTGAAGAACCGCATCGGTGACATGATGAGCACCATCAAGATGGGCGACGTGAAAGATTTCGGCAACTATGTCAACGCCGTCATCGACGAGGCCAGCTTCGACAACTGCAAGGGTTACATCGATCGTGCCAAAGCCTCCAACGATGCTGAAATCGTCTTCGGCGGTAACTGCGACAAGAGCATCGGTTACTTCGTAGAACCTACTGTTATCCTGGCCAAGACGCCACATTATGAGTCGATGGAACAAGAAATCTTCGGACCTATCATCACCCTCTACGTGTATGAAGACAACAGATTCGAAGAGATGCTCGACGTGTGCGACCAGACCTCGCCTTACGCTCTCACTGGCGCATTCTTTGGCAATTGCATGAAAGCCCAGAAGATCGCTAACGAGAAACTACGCCATGCAGCAGGCAACTATTACGTGAACGACAAGCCTACAGGCGCTGTGGTCGGCATGCAGCCTTTCGGCGGCGCTCGCGCCAGCGGCACCAACGACAAGGCCGGTGGCCTCTGGAACCTCATCCGCTGGACCAGCCCACGTGCCATCAAGAACACGTACGTCCCAGCCGCCAGCTACGGATACCCGTTCCTTGCCCCCGACGTTTATTCTACCGTTCAGAAGGTTTCTTCCGGCATCAAGCGCGGCTTAGACAACCTATTTGAACAAAAATAAGGCTTGTCAGCGACAAACCGCAATTAAAAGACTGCGTCGATGACGCAGTCTTTTAATTTATAAATCAAAAACTTTTTTATTTTTGCCTTTTGGAACAGATATCATTTGACCATGAAACGGTTTATCATCCTTCTCGCTTTAATTGGGGCACTATGTCAACTCAACGCTCAGCAGTACTACCATTTTGCCTCCAAATCCCCTCAAGGTTTTAGCATCGAGAGCAGCACAAAAGGAGGGCTGTCATTGCATTACGGCATTGCTGAATTAGGCATCGCTGGCATCAACAACGGCGAAGTAAAAGGACAAGAGATCATTTTGAAAGGCAGTTTTGCTCCCAATGCAGAGGGCTATCCCAACCTGCCAGTGACAAACAGATACATCGCCCTCCCTAAAGGTGCAAGTTTCAGTTTACAAGTAAAGGAAAACGCCAGTACGCTTCTCAAAGACATAGACCTACTCCCTGCAGCACCTGTGCAATCCGACTTGGCCGTGGGACTCCCAGAATTACGCAAGGAGGCGAGCGTGTTCAGCAAAGATGCCAACTACCCTTCGGAAAACGTCGTGTTGTCAGCGCCTTTCCAAATCCGCAGCGTTGATGTCGTCATTTTAAGCGTGACGCCCTTCCGCTACAACCCCGTCAGACGCGAATTGGAAGTGATTCATGACATGGACATCGAGATCCGCTTTGAAGGCGGTAGCGGACAGTTCGGTGACAGCCGTTATATGAGCCCTTCTTGGGAGCAATTGTTACGCAACCTGCTCATCAATGGTGAGATGATTCCACAAAGCCAATACTACCAACACCTCAATGAGAACCTTGGCCGTGACGATGCCGGATGCGAATACCTCATCATCGCGCCAGACATCGACAGCATCCTGGCCTTGGCAGACACCTTGAAAAAATACCGCACGCAACAAGGTATCCCAACAAAAGTAGTCACTGTATCGGAATGTGGAGGGAACGAACCAGAACTTATTCGCAACTACATCATCAACGCCTATAACAACTGGGCTATCCCGCCTTCAGCAGTCTCTATTTTCAGCGGTTACGGTCTATTGGATTTCGGCATCAAGCCTTTCACGCATTCCATGGATTACGACGGAGGCAACTGGCAAAACCATTACACCTATTCTACCGATTATCCTTATTGCGACATCGATGGTGACAGCTTACCCGATCTTGCCATCAGCCGATTTGCCGCCAGAAACCTAGATGAATACCGCATCCTAATCAACAAGACCATCCAATACGAAACCGACCCACCACTTGACGACCTCTACTACGACCATCCCATTATCACCGCGGGACACGAAGACAACAAATGGTTCCTCATCACATCGCAATGCGTTAACGGCTTTTACCGCAACAAACTCGGCAAACACCCCACCAACAACTATATGGTATATGACCAGACGGGCATGGCCGAACCGCCCGATTCTTTGTGGTCAACTGGTTACAACACCAATGTCGTAGTAGACTATTTCGGCCCCAACGGACAAAACTACATCACAGCCACTCCTGGGACGTTGCATGATTGGCTGGACTGGACCGACATCAACCCGCTTGTCGAAGCCTTCGACAAAGGCTCTTTCATGACCTTGTACCGAGACCATTCCAGCACAGAATTATGGGCCAGCCCTTGGTTCTACACCAGCGACATCCCAAAGATCAAATGCGACAAGCCCACTTTCATCTTATCGATAGGCTGCCACGGGACGCAATATGATGAATTTTGGGGATATAGTTATAACCAATGTATGGTTGACGCCTTCAACTTCCGCGAGTCGGGAGGTGCCGTGGGGGGCATTGGAGCGACCAGTGCAACACAATCCCATTACAACGACATCCTCACATGGGGCATGTACGACTGCATCTGGCCTGAATTTCTGCCCGACATGGGCAGCGATGTGGAGCCCGAATTTGTGCGTCCTGCCTTCTTCCTCGCAGGCGGAAAGTTCTATCTCCGCGATTATACCTTCTTGCCCAACTGGTGGTCCTTCAAAGCGGACAACACCCTGAATCTCTTTAGTTTTTCAGGTGAGACTTATCTTAATCTCTACACGTTGAAGCCGTCACCCATACAAATTACAGCTGACGCTTTCCACCCTAAAAATCAGACGAAATATGCTGTCGACGCTGAAAATGGCACCATTGTCTGTGTAAGCAAAGGCGATGAAATCATTGGCGTCGCCCGCAGCAATGGCCAGACCCTCACTTTCAGTTTACCGCAGATGGAAATAAGTGAAACATTCCATGTCACAGCTACCAAGCATAATCGCATCCGTTTCGACCAAGACGTGACCATCGTACCTGAGTCAGGGCCTTACGTCATTATGGAAAAACTAAGCATCGAAAACGATGATAATATCTTACACTACAACGAGACAGTAAACCTTGGCATCTCCCTCCATAACTACGGCAACAATGATGCCGAACACATCGAGGCCGATCTCCTTTGTGATTCCCCATATATCGAAATAATTCAAGGAACAACACAATATCAAGGCCTTAACTCGCTACAGCAAGTCGATATCATTGATGCATTCCGCATCAAGATTGACAAAACTATTCCCGACCAAACCGAAGTCTGTTTCACCATTCACATGAACGACGGGCTCAACGATTTTGAAACGGTTTACAAAAAGAAAGTTGTCGCTCCCATTCTGACCGTATCACCTGATTTCACCATTATGGACAATGAACAGCACCCTCTCGTTCACATACAGAAAGAAGGCTTTACCGAAATTCAATACAAAGTCCGCAATACAGGTCACTGCAAAAGCGGCCCTGTAAGTGTCAAATATGAAGTATTCGCTCCCTTTATCGACATTGAAAACTCCCATTTCATTCTGGACGACATCCAGCCAGATTCGCTTTTAAATCTAAGCTTCAGAGTGAACGCTCATGCCAATAAAGTTGAAGGCGCGTGGGTTAAAACAAGGCTGACCATTAACGACATCATACTAGACACAATCATTCCATACAATGGCATATACGAATGTTTTGAGACAGACAGCCTGAACGCTTTGTTCACTTGGGAAAACTACGCCAGCCACCCCTGGTATTTCAGCGAAGAAGATGCCATTGAAGGGCAACGATGCTTGGCATCTCCTGCAAATCACACATCTCAATTCGTCGCACATTTCACCGACTACGTCATTCCTCGTGAAAGCTACGTATCATTCTATTACAAAATCAGCCAAGGCAACCGTCTGCTCGTTAAAGATGGGAATCAAACCACTGAATTCACGGGCACCGAATGGACCTTTGCAAAAATGAGAACAACCCCAGATTGCGAATCCATCATATGGTTATATTTTAAACGCATGAACGATTCAGAATTTGGAGCAAAAATCGATAATATCTGCTTCCCGCCACCGATAACGGCCATTGCATATTCAGGCGGCCGACTAGTGTCCTGCAAAGCTTCGCCCGTGGTCATCAATAACAGTTATGCTTACGACTACCAGACCCTATACTGGACAACTGATGGCGACGGCCATTTTGATGACAACTCCATTGTACATCCAACCTATTTTCCTGGTCCACAAGATCTTGCTTGCGGAAACGCCACGCTCACACTCCATGCCGACGAAGCAGTCAGTCCCTTACAGCTTGTCTTGACAGACCAGATTGTCTTGGGCGGCCTTATCAATGGCGACAGCCACATCCATCTATCAGAAACCCAAATCAGTCACTACTCTGTAGAAGAACAAGACGGACTTCATTACATCTGGCAGTTGGAACCCGCTGACGTCGGAACCATTTTCGCCAATGGTAATGCAGCTGACATTGTGTGGAATCCAAATTCCGAATCTGATGAAGCCGTTTTGTCGGTTTCCGTTGATAACGGATGCGAGGTCACTCCTCTCAGCTTGTCCATTCTTTTGACAGGATATTCCATAACAGAGCAATCCGCTCCGTCATTTGACATCTATCCGAACCCGACTGACGGGAAAGTGAACATCATTCTAAACCAAAATGTTCAAGGGAAAGCCTTGGTTGAAGTATACAACATATTAGGCAAACGCATTTTGACAAAAACCATCGCAAACATCACCAAAGGAGAAACCATTTCTTTCGACCTTCATCGGTTTGCCAAAGGATTATACATCATCAAATTAAGTTCTTCGGAAGGTAATTTGAGCAAAAAAATAGATTTAAAATAAGCACTAAAATTTCGAAAACGGGAAAACAATCACGAATATGAAACGTCTCTATTCTTCTATCTCACTACTACTATTATTACTAGCCTTTGGAGGCGCTAAAGCACAAAATAATCTCAAGTTTGAAACAGCCCAAGGGCAGGGGCTCACTATAGAAAGCAGCACCCCAACAAAACTATGCTTACATTATGGCATTTCCGAATTAAACATTGCCAATGTTGACAATGGTGAGGTGCAGGGACAAGAAATCATCCTGAAGGGTCATTTTGCGCCCAATAAAGAGGGTTATCCGAACTTACCTGTAGAAAGTCGTTTCATTGCCTTACCAAAGGGGGCAACGGTCCATGTCAACATAAAGGAAAATGCCAGTACGATAGTCAGCAATATAGACCTGCTTCCAGCAGCACCCGTCCAAACCAATACTGCAGTAGGGCTTCCCAGATTGGTCAAAGACATGAGCATATACGGCACAAACGCAGACTTCCCATCCGAAAACGCCGTTCTGTCAGCACCAACTCAAATCAGAAATCTCGATGTCGTCGTTCTCAGCGTGACACCTTTCTGTTACAATCCAGTAAAACAAGAACTCAAAGTCATTCATGACATGGACATAGAGATCTGCTTTGAAGGTGGCGATGGCCAATTCGGTGACAGCAGATTTATCAGCCCTCTGTGGAGAGACATCTTTCAAAACCTTGTCATTAATGCGGACATGCTGGCAAAGGACCAGTACTATGATTATCTCAACGAAGCCATTCGCCAGGAACGTGAGGGTTGCGAATACCTCATCATCACGCCTGACGACGCAGGTTTTCTGGCTTGGGCTGACACGTTGAAAGCCTTCCGCACAAAGCAAGGCATCCTCACTGATGTGGTGACCGTTTCGGAGTGCGGTGGCAACTATCCGAATCTTATTCGCAGCTATATTCTTAACGCATACGAAAACTGGGCGATACCACCCTCCGCAGTACTCCTTTTAGGCGGATTCAACCCTTCCAGCGGATTCGGAATCAGGCCATACATCTACACCACCATCGACGATGATTACTCGCCAAGAGACTACCCCACCGACAACCCTTTGGCCGATATGAACGGAGACAGCTTGCCAGACTTGGCGCTGAGCCGCATAACCGCTAGAAATGCAGAGGAATGCCGTATCATGGTTGAGAAAACCATCCAATACGAGACCAACCCTCCCACTGCAGAACGCTATTACGACCATCCCATCATCATTTCCGGACATGAGAACAATAAATGGTTCATGATGACCTCACAAAGCCTATACGGTTTTTTACGCGACAACAAAGGCCTACATCCAACTGACCTCTACATGATGTACGGATGGGGTGCTACCTCCGATACCATATGGTCAACCGGTTACAACGCCGATGTAGTACTGGATTACTTTGGCCCTAACGGGTTAAACTATATCCCAGGTTCGATGAGCGGGCTACATGAATGGGGCAGCGACAGCGATCCACAACCCGTGATAAACGCCCTCAACAAAGAGTCCTTCCTGACATTCTATCGTGACCATTCCACTCACAACACATGGCTGTCTTCTGACTTCAGCAGCTCAAATGTCATGGAAACCCAAAACGTCTTCCCTACCTTTGTCCTGTCGATAGGTTGCAGCACCACTTTGTTCAATAATTCAAGCCCCAGTCTCATCGATGCATTCTGCACGAAAGAACATGGTGGAGCTGTGGGGGGCATAGGAGCCGCCAGCCTCACTTACTCGTACTACAACGACATCCTCACCTATGGCATCATAGACTGCATATGGCCAGATTTCATGCCAGACAATGGAGGCATCAAACCACCAGATTTCATACGACCTGCCTTCACGCTTACTGCAGCGAAAGCCTACCTCACCCAATACACCTTCTTGCCCAATTACTGGCCTGACAAAGTCCGGTCAACGATGAATCTCTTCGGTTATATCGGAGAGACCTATCTCAACCTCTATACCGAAAAGCCGAGAGACATACAGATAACTGCCGGCTTATACCATCTGGAAGGGCAACAAGAATACACCGTCACTGCAGAAAATGGGACGACGGTATGTTTGTCACATAATGACGAAATCTTAGGAGTGGTGTTCAGCGAAGGACAGCCCCTCACCTTCTCCATACCTGCTTTTGCTGAAGGTGACCATTTCCTCGTGACCGCCATCAAACAGAACTGCTTCCGTTTCCACCAAGAAGTCACCGTCATTTCCAATACAGGTTCCTTTGTCATTATCGACAACAATGGCATTCAAGTTGAGAACGATCTGCATTCCCTTACCTTCGGAGAAGACAATGCCATTAGCGTCACTTTGCACAATTATGGTCATGATGCAGCGGAAAATCTTGATGTCGCCCTATCCTGCGAATCACCATATGTGGAAATCCTGCAAGGTACGATTCATTGCCAACATATAGATCCTCAACAGAATCTCGCTCTCAGCAATGCATTTCTCATCCACGTCTCTGCCGATGCTCCTGACCAGGCAGACGTCCCCCTTGTCCTGACCCTTGATGTCGGCGATTACCACTGGGAAGATGTTTTTCATCTGAGGGTCTCGGCCCCAAAACTGTGGGTCATGCCTGATTTTAGCATCCATGCTATTGATCATTCGGGTTCAGAGCATGTGCTTGATGAAGGCCTCTCTGAAATAAGGATCCGATATGGCAACACGGGACATCGTCCTACCAATCCAGTCCATGTCCAATTTGAAATGTTTGCCCCCTTTATCAATGTCGAAAACGGGAACCTACTCGAAGAAAGCTTTGAAGCTGATTCCTTCGTCGATCAAAGCTTCAGGGTGGATGTAAGCCACACCGATCTTGAAGGAGCATGGATCAAGACCAGGTTAGCCCTTGACGACGGGCGGCAACAGATCGTCATAGATACCTTACTACAGTTCGGCGGCATCTATGAGGGGTTCGAAAGCGGCGACTTCAATGCTTTCAACTGGCAAAACACTGGCAATATGCCATGGACAATCGCAACAGATGAATCAGACACCGGTACCTTTAGCGCCAAGTCAGGCCAAATAGGCCATAGCGAGCAATCAGACCTAATCCTTATAGCGGAAATATATGATGATATTGGCATCTCCTTTTACAAAAAGGTGTCATCCGAATTAAACTATGACAAGCTCTATTTCTATATTGATAACATTGAACAAGGCTGTTGGTCAGGCGAAGTATTTTGGAGTCAAGAGACTTTCCCTGTCTCAAGGGGCACGCATACCTTCATGTGGTCGTATAAAAAAGACTACTCTGTTAACAATGGCGACGACTGCGCCTGGATTGACGACATATCATTGCCCCCACTGCATTCCACTATCGTCTATGCTGGCGGTAATATAATAGCCTGTAAAAGCGGATCCGTTAACCTTAACAAGAGCTATGCCTATAACTATCAGACTCTTCAATGGACCAGCAACGGCGATGGCGTTTTCGACAACAGCAACAACGTCAATCCTGTTTATTATCCTGGCGAACAGGACATCGTCAACGGAGGCGTTTCGCTGACCTTAACTGCCGACGAAATAAGTAGCAGTCTGGAGCTAGCCTTAAGCGACGAAATCAATTTGGGAGACCACATTTTTGGAGATAGTGAAATCAACCTTGACGAAAACATCATCAGTCACTTTTATGTTGAAGACCAAGTGGGCGTCAGCTTCATATGGGAGTTGGAACCAGAGGATGCTGGTCATATCTTTGCAAATGGCAATGAAGTCGACATCCTTTGGAACGTGAATTCATTCTATCCAGAAGCCATGTTAACCGTCCGAGCAGAAAACGGCTGTGAGACGGCACCGTTAAGCCTGCCATTATCTTTCGACCTGCTCTCGATTGATGAAAGCGCAAAAACAGCATTTGAAATCTTCCCCAACCCTACCAGAGAAATGGTGAATCTTGTTCTTGAAAAAGACATCAACGGGAAGGTGAGCATTGAACTATACAATCTGTTAGGACAATTGATGATGAGTAAATCCATCAGCGGATGCACGAAAGGCCAAAGCATAACCATCAACTTACAACAATTTGATCCAGGTTTATATCTCATTAGGATATCAACAGAAGAAGGCTGTTGGAGCAGAAAAGTAAGTTTAAGGTAAATCCCAATGGAAAAGCAAAGTGGAAGAAAACTCATCGGTCACATCGCGGTCTTCATCGCTTACACCATTTTTGGGTTTAACATCATCATTTGCAAGGATCTGTCCAATCTGAGGCTCATAACTCCCTTAGGCCTTTTCAACTTCAGGGCTATCGGGGCAGCGATGCTGTTTTGGCTCATTTCACTGTTCCTACCCAAAGAAAGAATGTCCTTCAGCGACCTTTGGAAGACATTCATTGCTTCCATGCTAGGCCTCTTTCTCACACAGCTTTCATTCCTCAAGGCCATACAGATCACCACGCCTTTAGACACGGCCATCGTCACCTCTATCACACCTATCTTCACTATGTTTGTGGCAGCCATAGCTATAAAGGAACCCATCACCTGGAAAAAGGCAGGAGGAGTAGCTTTAAGTTTCTCGGGCGTCATCCTCCTTATCTTCAACAGCGTGCATGCCAACAACAGCGTCACAGAGACGCAACCCCTAGGCATTATGCTGATGATTCTCAACTGTCTGTTCTTCGCCTCCTATCTTGGAATCTTCCGCCCTCTCATTGGCAAATATCACGTCGTCACCTTTATGAAATGGATGTTTCTGTTTTCGGCCATCGTCTCCATACCCATGAATGTAAAGGAACTCATCCATCTGGATTTCAGCATTATGCCGACGAACTATCTCCTTGAATTGGGATTTCTCATAATCTGTTCTACTTTCATTGCCTATTTTCTAATTCCAGTCGGACAAAAAGTGCTACGTCCAACGGTCATTAGCCTTTATGGTTATTTACAGCCAATTATAGCCACCATCACAGGCATCTATCTAGGCATGGATCGACTGAATTGGCAGAAGATACTCGCAGCAATGCTTGTTTTCACAGGCGTATTCCTAGTCAATAGAAGTAAAGCACGACAAGAAAACGTGCATTCATAATACAAAGCGATCCATCCTTTTCTTTCTTTTGACATTAGAATAAACGATCTATTGCTTCATCAAAACGCCACAATTCACATCTAAAACCCATTTTTTCATCACTAAAAACGAACAGGTCGCCACATTATCTTTAATTTTCATCCCTAAAAAGGGGGATTTCGTCCCAAAAACGGCATTTTTTGTCACAAACGGCCATTACTCGCAACATTTTTCCATTCCTCTTTAAAAAAGGCAGTTCCTTTGCAGCCGAAATTGAAAAATAGTTTTTTAGCATCATGACGAAAGTAACCCGAATTTTCGACATTCTCGACACCTATTGTGAAAAATGGCCAGAACAGGATGTCGCCTTAGCACGTAAGGAAAACGGCAAATGGATCAAATACAGTCCAAAACAATACCAGGACATCACCCGAAAAATCAGTTACGCCCTTATAGAACTAGGCATACAGCCCGACGACAAAGTCGCCATCATCAGCGAAAACAGACCTGAGTGGAACATGCTCGACATGGCAATTCAACAAGTAGGCGGTGTCACCGTGCCCGTTTATCCTACCGTCAGCAAGGACGACTATCTCTATATCCTGAACAACAGCGAAGCCCGCATGGTTATCCTAGAAGGCGCCGCCGTGATGAACAAAGTGGAAGAGATCCAGCCTCAGGCTCCAACTCTTTCTTTCATCTACACCATGATTGACCGTGGCAAATACCCTTATTTCCAACAGCTTGTCGAAATGGGCGAAAGCCACCCCCACCCGGAAGAATTGGAACAGAGAAAAGCAAATGTTAAACCCGAACAGTGCGCCACCATCATCTACACCTCCGGCACCACAGGCGTCCCGAAAGGCGCGATGATTTCGCATAACAACATGATGGGCCAACTCGACAACCTGAAGCAAACCCCGAGTCCCGACTCAAAGCGCGCTTTCAGCTTCCTGCCCATCTGCCATGCCTATGAGCGCATGATCGTCTATCTGTACCAATATCTTGGCATGTCGGTCTACTATGCTGAGAGCCTAGCCACCATCGGCAACGACATGAAAGAGGTCCACCCCACCATGATGACAGCCGTGCCGCGTCTGCTGGAGAAGATGTACGAAAAGATCGTTCAGCAGGGCAACAAGAAAAAAGGCATTCAGAAGAAAATCTTCCGATGGTCAGTACGCCTCACTGAACGCTATAAGATCGACCCGGAAGAGCGTTCTTGGTTCTATAACCTGAAACTCAAAATCGCCGACAAGCTCGTTTATTCCAAGATCCGTCAAAATCTTGGCGCCGAGCATTTCGACATCGTAGTATCAGGTGCTGCCAGCATATCCAAAAAAGTGGCAGGTTTCTTCTCGGCCATCAAGATGCCTGTTTACGAAGGTTATGGCATGACCGAGGCCTCTCCCGTCATCGCCGTCAGCGACAACTCCAAAGGCGGTCGTGAAGTCGGCACCGTAGGCAGAGCGTTACCAGGCGTGGAAGTGAAGATCGCGGAAAACGGCGAAGTCATCTGCCGTGGACACAACGTGATGATGGGTTATTACAAGAACCCTGAACTCACCAAGGAAGTCATCGACGACGAAGGCTGGCTCCACACGGGCGACATCGGTCATTTCGACGAAGACGGCAGACTGTATCTGACCGGCCGTCTGAAGAACCTCTTCAAGACCTCGATGGGCAAATACATCAACCCGCAGATCATCGAAGAGAAATTCTCCGAATCCGAGTTCTTCGAGAACGTCGTGGTCTTTGGCGAAGGCCAGAAATTCGCTGCTGCCATCATCCATCCCGACCTCGCCTTCCTGAAAGACTGGTGCGAGAAGCACAACCTTACCTTTGAAAACATCAAGGATTGCGTCAAACTGAAAGAAGTTCGCGACAGCATCGCTGCCGAAGTGCAGAAATACAACCAATTCTTTGGCGCTTATGAGCAGATCAAGAAGTTCGAACTCGTCACCGACGACTGGACCGTCGGCAACGGTTTACTTACCCCCACTTTAAAGGTAAAACGCACTGTCGTGCAAAACCGTTACCAAGACCTCATCAACTCGATGTTCGTATAAAACGACCATTTTCATTCATTCCTAATATCCAGGATGGTCTTTCGGCCATCCTTTTTTTATGTTTTTTATAAAACAGCAAAACAAATCCGATTATTTTCTATTTTTGCATAATCTCTAAAATTAGCAATAAATGGTAAGTTATAAAGAACTGGGACTCGTGAACACCCGTAAAATGTTCGCCAAGGCGGTTGACGGCGGCTATGCCATCCCTGCCTTCAACTTCAACAATATGGAACAGCTGCAGGCCATCATCATGGCCGCTGTCGAAACCAAGTCGCCTGTCATCCTGCAAGTCTCGAAAGGCGCCCGCAACTACGCCAACCAGACCCTGCTTCGCTACATGGCCCAAGGCGCTGTGGAATATGCCAAGGAACTGGGCTGCGCCCACCCTGAAATCGTGCTTCACCTCGACCATGGCGACAGTTTCGAGCTTTGCAAGTCATGCATCGACATGGGATTTTCGTCCGTAATGATCGACGGCTCTGCCCTGCCTTACGACGAAAACGTGGCTATCACCAAGAAAGTGGTGGAATATGCCCATCAGTACGATGTCACCGTGGAAGGCGAACTCGGCGTATTGGCCGGTGTGGAAGACGAAGTGTCCGCCGAAGAGAGCCACTATACCAAGCCCGAAGAAGTCATCGACTTCGTGACCAAGACCGGCGTTGACAGCTTGGCCATCAGCATCGGCACCTCGCATGGCGCCTACAAATTCACGCCTGAGCAATGCACCGTCGACCCGCAGACGGGCCGCCTCGTGCCGCCTCCGTTGGCTTTCGACGTGCTCGAAGCCATCGAGAAGAAACTGCCCGGCTTCCCCATCGTGCTGCACGGCTCGTCGTCGGTGCCGCAAGACGAGGTGGACACCATTAATAAATATGGTGGTGCGCTGAAGGCTGCCGTCGGCATCCCCGAGGAGCAGCTGCGCAAGGCCGCCAAGAGCGCCGTCTGCAAGATCAACATCGACAGCGACAGCCGCTTGGCCATGACCGCCGCCATCCGCAAGGCCTTCGCCGAGAAGCCTGCCGAATTCGACCCGCGCAAGTACCTCGGCCCCGCCCGCGACAACATGAAGAAACTCTATATCCATAAGATTGTCAACGTGTTGGGATCCAACGACAAGCTCATCGAAAAATAAACTGCCTGAAAGACCTGATGCCATCAGCCCAGGGCGTTGCCCTGGGCAACGATGGACACGATAGCGAACGCCCAAAAGGGCAAAAGCAAAAAAAACAAAGCGCCATGAATAATCCGAAAAAGATTTGGAACATTCCCATGTTCAACAAAGAGAAAGGAGCTTTTCTTCACTTTTTGATAGTTTACGGCATCATCGTATGTATTTCAATGATTTATCCCGTGATAAAAGGCGGACTATCATGGATAGCTATTGTTATAGGATTAGTAATACTCATTTATTTTACGATCCTTTATGGTATTTCAGCATTCATCGCCTATCGCACCAAAATGTTCCCGAAATTAAGTAGCCGAGAGAATCTTCATGCAAGATGTTTTTCCTTCCTTTCACTACTCTCTTTGGCAATACTCTTCTTGGTCATCACAATAGTAACCTAATTCTAGAAAAATGAGTTTCACTACCTTAAAAGCCATATCCCCTGTTGACGGCAGATACCACAGCAAAACCGTTGAACTGAACGACTTCTTCTCTGAATTCGCCCTCATCCGCTACCGCGTGATGGTGGAAGTCGAGTATTTCATCTCCTTGTGTGAGCTACCGTTGCCACAACTGGAAAAATTCAACGGCGATTACGAAGACCTTCGAGCCATCTACGAGGAGTTCCAGACTGAAGATGCCGAGGAAATCAAGGAAATCGAAAAGACCACGAACCACGACGTGAAGGCGGTGGAGTATTTCCTGAAACGCCAATTCGACGAGATGGGACTCGAAAAATGGAAAGAGTTCCTGCATTTCGGATTGACTTCGCAGGACATCAACAACACCGCCGTACCGCTCTCGATGATGGAGGCGCATAAACTCGTGGTGAAGCCCGCCTTGGAAGACCTCGTCGACAAACTGAAAGGTATGGCCGAGGAATGGCGCGACATCCCGATGCTGGCCAAGACCCACGGTCAGCCCGCCAGCCCGACACATCTGGGCAAAGAGATTTACGTCTTCGTGGAGCGTCTCAACGACCAGCTGAAGATGCTCAACAGCGTGCCTTTCACGGCCAAGTTCGGCGGCGCCACAGGCAACATGAACGCCCACAAGGTGGCCTACCCCG
>CAMJQC010000034.1 GCA_946407975.1 uncultured Bacteroidales bacterium | reverse complement strand
GATGATACTGCACTACCATGTGGAAAAGTAGGTCGCCGCCCACCCATAGCGGAAAACCCCGACAGCGAAAGCCGCCGGGGTTTTCTGTTTTATTACCATCAGGATAACAACACTAGCAAACAAGATTTAGTACAAAAAAGTCCCACTTCCCTACTCTATTTTGCTTTATTTTGTACTTTTACGGCCAAATTCACTACCGTCTTGAAAAGAGCCGCATTCATCGTCATCTCGCTGTTTCTGAGCCTAACCATTCAAGCTCAAAACCCCACTGTTGACTCCGTGGCATCCCAAAAAAGCACCTCACAAATCGTCAAACCCATTGACTCCACTTTTGTCGTCTACTACCCCGTCGCTTTTGACAGCCTTTTCTTGCTCAAGCCACAAGTAATAGATACAAGTGCCTTCAATGCAATCGACTTCGATGTATTATCAAAAAGAAACACCATCTATAGTTCATTGAGTAATACAGGATTAGCCCATCAATCCATGCGTTACCACACTAGGAACCACACTGGATTTGATATGGTACTCCCCTCCTATGCCGCCTATGTACAGACGGATGAAAGCATGGCCACCTTCCAGTCGGTCCTACCCTATTCCGAAGTGCGCTATGTAATGACTAGCGGCGACAAGGAACAGCATCTTGACGTCAAATTCGGACGACAGTTCCTTCCTAGGTTTTTCCTCTCCTTCAATTTCAAATCGGATTATTCTCCAGGCATTTATAAAAACAACGCCACATCCAATAATTCTTTCTGGATAAACGGCAATTACACGACAAAAAACCACAGATATGGAGTCCTCGCCTATTGGTTCCGCAACAAACTGGACATGCAGGAAAACGGCGGCATCGTCGATGACGAGGCATATAGCTCACACACAGAAAACAATGCCGGAGTTCTGACCACCAATTTGACTTCAGCGACCAATTACGTCAAAGCTAGCGGGTTCGGACTTGAACACTATTTCAACCTGCTTAGCAGAACCAAAAACGTTCAGAATAAAGAGGAAAAACCGCTCAATGACAGTCTTGCCAACCCTCAGCAAAACGACACCTTGACTCTGGACAATGATTCAATCGCTCCTGTATTGCAAACCATAACTCAAGAAAGAAAGTTTACTTTAGGACGAATCTGCCATAGTTTCAAATACCAACGCAACCAGCTGTTTTACAACGAATCAGCACCTGGAGTCGAATTCTATAGCGCGTTTGACACCTTGATGGATCAGATAAAATCGACCGATACAACCATAGTACGGTCTATCAAAAACTCAGTTCAATGGAACAGTCTAGGCTATCAAAAGTATTCTGACGACATACCATTCTATGTTTACGGTGGGGTTGAATATGGCATTTACAGGGTAAGCCTTTATGACTACGTTGAAAATGCAAGGACACGGATCGAAAACTACAGCCAACTTATCGTCAACGGGGGCATAATAACGAACCTGTTCAAATCAACGAGACTTAGTGCACAGGCCCATTTGGTGACGCTAGGCTACCAGATCGGCGACTTCGATGCCGATGCCCAATGGCGTCAATACCTTGGCACCCAGGACAAAAACTTTGGCATCACTACGCTTCAAGCAAAGATCAGGAGACAATCGGCCAACTGGTTTGAACAAAACTATTACTCCAACCATTTCCGCTGGGAAAACGATTTCAAGGCTGCGACCTACCTCGTCCTTAATGCAAACTATCAATACCGCTGGTTCCAAATCGGTTTCAAGCAAACTTCCATCAACAACTTGATATACTTTGGTTTGGACGCCAAGCCTATCCAAAATGATGCCTTTGTCAGCGTCAGCGAGGCCTATGGTTCTACTGCTGTACACCTCAGACGTTTTGACATAGAGGGATTCTTCAGTCTTCAGAAAGCCAGCAACGAAGAAGTCATCCATCTTCCTCTGTTTATGGGCAGATTGAGATTTGGCCTTTCTCAGCCCATCTTCCACAAGGCTGCCACCCTACAGCCCAGTATTACTGTCAACTATTTCACAAAGTATTATGCTGATGCCTATATGCCTGCGCTTCGTTGCTTCTACTTGCAAAACGAGGTGAAAATCGGCAATTTCCCCTTCATTGATTTAGCTATAGCCATTAAAGTCAAGAAGGCGAACGTTTATGTTGCCTACAGTAACATGTTCCTTCTCACTGGCAATTGCAACTCCTTCATTGCACCCCACTACCCTATGCGTGACAGTAAGTTTTTCATAGGCATCAACTGGAGACTTTTTAACTAAATGTTTTTAAGTATCTTTGCACTCAAAAAGCAACTCCTATGATTCAGGGCGAACTTACACCGGCCTCAAACACTTTAGGACATGTTGTCGACACTGTCAAGACTGTCATTGACACCCTCCAAAGCGGTGAAGGACAAGAGCTTGTCTCGACCGTTTCCCATACTGGCAGCACATCGGCTAAAACCGGACTGGTGATTGCCATCGTCGGCATAGTGATCTTTGCCGCCCACCTCTTCACCGGCATTTTCAGCAGAAAACGCATTCCCGATGTCCTGTTTTTGATACTCATCGGACTTCTCATAGGCCCTATATTAAACCTTATCAAACCTGAGATGCTCGGGTTCGTTGGGAACGTCTTCACCGGCATCACCCTTGTGCTGATTCTGTTCCAAAGCGGAATGCAGTTGAGTTTCAATTCCATTGTATCGTCAGTTAAAAACACTGCACGTCTCACCTTGCTCAATTATTTTGCCACCACTATCGCCATTTGGCTTCTTGGCTGGCTGATTTTCCACATACACCCTCTTGTCGCCGTCATGTTAGGCACCATCTTGGGAGGAACTGCATCTGCTGTTATCGGGCCGATGGTCGAGCAACTGAGAATGTCGGAAAAAAGCAAAGCCATCCTTATCCTTGAAGCCGCTTTTGGCAACGTGCTCAGCATTGTGCTGGCGTTGGCACTCCTAAAGGCCGTTCAACTTGGGAAAATCGAAGTCGGCAGTATCATCGGACAGATCTTTTCATCTTTCATATTATCCATTATCATGGGTATAATCGGTGCCATCTTTTGGGCTTTGATCTTGGACAAGGTACGCAATATCAAAAACTCCATTCTGACGACTCCGGCATTCCTATTTATCATCTACGGCATTAACGAATGGTTAGGCTATAGCGGCGCCATCTCTGCCTTGGCATTTGGAATCTGTCTGGCAAATATTGACAGCCTTTACAACTCATTCCTTAAACGTCTCATTAATAAAGAACCCGCCAGACTCAACGATACGGAAAAGTCCCTTTTCAGCGAGATTACCTTGCTTCTAAAGACTTTCTTCTTCATTTATGTCGGACTCTCCATTCAGCTCAACGAGTTTAAGCCTATCTTGATCGGACTAGGCATTACCATATTGCTATATATCATGCGCATCTTCGTTGTAAGGATTTCCATACCAAAGAAATATCAAATTCCAAATCTGGACAAGCTGTACATGGCCGCTTTAAATCCCAAAGGCCTTACTGCTGCCGTCATAGCCTCTGTCGCGGCAACGGCAATACCTCAAGGTGCAATGATACAAAACATCGTTTTCTCCGTGATTTTCTTCAGCATCATCCTCACTTCGATCTTGGTTCCGCTTTTTGAGAAGAACTTCTTTATCAGCAAGATATATTTAAAACTGATGGGGTTAAAAGAAGATGAATACATCTGGGAAGAAACAGAGACGACCATAGAAAACAACGAGGAACCTGAACCCATATCGGAAAACCCAGAGGAAATAGAATAATTTTTCCCAAAAACAATACATATTCAAAAAAAAATCGTATTTTTGCCGCCCGATATCAAGAAGATAAAGTTATTTGTAAAAAGAAGTAAATTATGTATTTAACTGCAGAAAAGAAATCAGAGATTTTCAGCCAATACGGCAAAAGCGCTGCCGATACTGGTTCAGCAGAAGGCCAAATCGCTTTGTTCACCTACAGAATCAAGCATTTGACTGAACAAACTAAGGAACACAAAAAAGATGTGGCGGCCAAGCGCGCGTTGGTTCGTTTAGTAGGTAAGAGAAGAAAACTTCTCGATTATTTGAAGAGAACCGACATCGAAAGATACCGTAACATCATTAAGGAATTGGGCATCAGAAAGTAATCCTTTCGCCCGCCTTAAGCGGAACGCAAGAAAAAGGCAATACACATTGCCTTTTTTTTGCTATTTATTGCACCCAATTCGATACGTTTAAGAAGCTAAGAGAAAACAGTAAAAAATTCTAATCATTATGGGTCCTACTGGATTTACACAAACCATCCACATGCCTAACGGTCAAGAGATTACGCTCAACACTGGCCGTTATGCCAAACAGGCCGATGGTTCGGTGGTGCTGCGCTGCGGCGACACCGTCATCCTGGCCACCGTATGCTCTGCCACCGAAGTGGCTCCCGAAACCGATTTCTTCCCCCTGTCTGTCGACTATAGGGAAAAATACTACGCCACGGGCAAGTTCCCCGGCGGTTTCTTCAAACGCGAGGCCAAGCCCTCCGACTACGAAGTGCTGATTTCGCGCCTCATCGACCGCGCTTTGCGCCCGCTGTTCCCCGATGACTATCATGCCGAGACCATCGTCCAGGTCAACCTCCTGTCGAACGACAAGGACCAGACCCCCGATGCCCTCGCCGCTTTGGCTGCCTCAGCCGCCATCTGCGTGTCCGACATCCCCTTCCATGGCCCGATTTCGGAAGTGCGCGTGGCCCTCATCGGCGACGAATACGTCATCAACCCGACCTTCGCCCAAATGGAGGAAGCCCGCCTCGAACTGATGGTGGCCGCCTCCATGAAGGACATCTGCATGGTGGAAGGCGAATGCAAAGAGGTCAGCGAAGAAGAGATGCTGGGTGCTTTGAAAGCCGCTCACGAGGCCATCAAGATTCAGTGCCAGGCACAAATCGAATTAGCTGAAAAAGCTGGCAAAGAAAAGCGCGTTTACTGTCACGAAGTCAACGACGAAGACCTTCGCAAAGAGCTCACCGACGTTTGCTATCAACCTTGCTACGACTTTGCTCTGACAGGTTGCGCCGACAAGCACAAACGCGAAGAAACCTTCCAATCTATCCTTGACAACTATCTCAGCAAATATACCGAAGAAGAGCTTGAGACCATCACTCCGCTTGCCAAGCGTTACTTCCACGATGTGGAACGTTCCGCTGTCCGCAACGCTGTGTTGAACGAGCGCATCCGTCTCGACGGCCGTAAGACCAATGAGGTGCGTCCCATCTGGACGGAAGTCAACATTCTTCCTAAGGTTCACGGTTCAGCCGTCTTCACCCGTGGTGAAACACAGGCTTTGGTCAGCGTCACATTGGGTACCAAACTCGACGAACAGACCATCGACGGCGCCGTAGTCGAAGGCACCAACAACTTCATCTTGCACTATAACTTCCCAGGTTTCGCCACTGGTGAAGCCAAAGCGCAACGTAGCACAAGCCGCCGTGAAATCGGTCATGGCAACCTCGCTGAACGCGCCTTAAAATCCATGGTTCCGCACGATGAAAGCATGCCTTACACTGTCCGTATTGTCAGCGACATCCTTGAATCAAACGGCTCATCATCCATGGCCTCCGTCTGCGGCGGTTGCCTCGCTTTGATGGATGCCGGCGTTCCGATTCGCAAACCCGTTGCAGGTGTTGCCATGGGCATGATCTCAGACAGCGAGACTGGCAAATACGCCATCCTCACCGACATCCTCGGCGACGAAGACCACCTCGGCGATATGGACTTTAAAGTCACTGGCACCAGAGACGGCATCACCGCTTGCCAGATGGACATCAAGGTCGACGGACTCTCCTACGAAGTGCTGACTGAAGCCTTGGAGCAAGCCCGCCAAGGCCGTATCCACATCCTTGACGAGATGGCGAAGACCATCAGTGAGCCTCGTGCCGACTACAAAGAATTCGTTCCTCGTATTGAGATCATCTACATCCCGAAAGACTTCATCGGCGCCGTTATCGGACCTGGCGGAAAGGTCATTCAAGACATTCAGAAGACCACCAACACCATCATCTCCATCACCGAAGACGAGAACAAGGGCATTGTGGAAATCGCTTCACAGAACAAGGACGATATCGAAGCCGCCAAGGCAAGAGTCAAGGCTATCGTTGCTGTGCCTGAAGTTGGCGAAGTCTACGACGGAACCATCACCTCCATCATGGCATTTGGCGCTTTTGTCGAAATCATCCCTGGCAAAGACGGCCTGCTGCACATCTCTGAAATCGACTGGAAACGCTTCAACACCATGGAAGAGACTGGTCTGAAAGAAGGCGACAAAATCCAGGTAAAACTGATCGAAATCGACGACAAGACTGGCAAATTGCGTCTCTCCAGAAGGGTGCTGCTCCCGAAACCAGAAGGTTATGAAGAGAGAAAGCCTGCTCCACGTGGCAATGGCAATGGTGGCAACCACGGTCGTGGCAATGGCCATAGCGGCGGTCATGGCAATGGCAACCATGGTCACGGCAACGGCCCTAAAAAAGCTTAAAATCATCCCGGCAGGCGGAGATTACAATCTCTGTCCTGCCCTATTCTAAATAAAACGTTAAATCAAAACTAAATGAGGCAGTTAAAGATTACGAAGCAGGTCACCAACAGAGAGACCGCATCTCTCGACAAGTACCTGCAAGAGATTGGTAAGGTGGAGCTCATTTCGGCTGAAGAAGAAGTCGAACTGGCCCAACGTATCAAACAAGGCGATAAGGTAGCCTTAGAAAAGCTCACCAAGGCAAACCTCCGCTTTGTAGTCTCCGTAGCCAAACAATATCAGAACCAAGGCCTCAGTCTTCCCGACTTAATCAACGAAGGCAACTTGGGACTGATAAAAGCCGCACAACGTTTCGATGAGACAAGAGGTTTCAAATTCATTTCCTACGCCGTGTGGTGGATTCGTCAGTCCATCCTCCAGGCTTTGGCCGAACAATCGCGTATTGTCCGTCTCCCTCTCAACAAGATCGGTTCCATCAACAAAATCAACAAAACCTACGCTAAGTTAGAACAAGAGTTTGAACGTGAACCCAATGCAGAAGAGATCGCCGAAGTCCTTGACATCACGGAAGCCGAAGTGAAGGAATCGATGAAGAATGCGGGCCGTCACATCTCCATGGATGCGCCGCTGGTTCAAGACGAAGACAACAACATGTACGACGTCTTGAAGAGCGACGAGGCTCCCACTCCCGAAACCGAACTTCTGTATGAATCGTTACGCAAAGAAATCGACCGCGCCATTTCGACGCTGACGCAGAAAGAACAGGACGTCATACGCCTGTATTTCGGCCTTAATGGCAGCCATCCGATGACCTTAGAAGAAATTGGAGAGAAATTTGACTTGACACGTGAACGCGTCCGTCAGATTAAAGAAAAGGCCATCAGAAGGTTGAAACACACAAGCCGAAGCAAGATTCTGAAGAGTTACCTCGGATAAACGGTCCAAAGAAAGCCTCCCGATTTTTCGGGGGGCTTTTTTGATGGTTGCCAACAAAAAGAAACACTTCACAATCAATCACTCAACATGATTAACCAAACAATTTGTTTTTCATTTTATCATCATCTCTAGGTATTTTTACTACCTTTGTACAAAATTACAATGCCATGAAGAAACTGATTGCCCCTTCCCTGCTTTCTGCCGATTTTCTGCAATTGGGAGATGCTATCGAGATGGTGAACCAAAGCGAAGCCGATTGGTTCCACTGCGACATCATGGATGGGCGTTTCGTACCCAATATCTCATTTGGCATCCCTGTGGTGCAAGCTATCAAGAAGCAAGCCATTAAGCCTCTGGACGTACATCTGATGATCGTTGAACCCGAGAAGTATTTCGAGGCTTTTGCCAAAGCAGGAGCCGACATCATCACCTTCCATTACGAGGCCAGCAAGCACATACACCGCGCTGTACAGCAGATTAAAGGCTTAGGTTTGAAGGCCGGCGTGGTGCTCAACCCCCACACCCCTGTCGCTGTTTTGGAAGACATTCTTCCCGAACTGGATCTGGTGCTGCTGATGTCGGTCAACCCAGGATTTGGAGGACAACAGTTTATTGAACGCACCTATCAGAAAATCGGCAAACTGAAGAGAATGATTGAGCATGAAAAGCTATCGACGCTCATCGAGGTAGACGGCGGTGTAAACACCAAAAATGCCCATACCTTATTCGATGTTGGCGCCAATGTGCTGGTGGCAGGCAATGCCGTATTCAAATCAGAAAACCCAATAGAAACAATACATCAATTAAAACAATAACACAATGAACGAATGCATTTTAGATTTAAAGCCTAAAGGACTTTGGAAAGAGTTCCAAGGCATCTTAGGCGTCCCGCGCCCCTCAAAAAAAGAGGCCAAAATGGTGGCTTACCTTGAAAAATGGGCTAAAGACCACAAGGTGAAATATGTCAAGGAAGAATGTGGCAACATCATCATGAGTGTGCCCGCCACCAAAGGCATGGAAGACCGTGAGACCATCGTGTTGCAGGCTCATATGGACATGGTATGCGAGAAAAACGGCGACAAAGTCCACGACTTTGAAAAAGACCCCATCGAGGCCGTCATCAAAGGCGAATGGGTACATGCCAACGGCACCACTCTCGGTGCTGACGACGGCATGGGCGTTGCCGGCGCATTGGCTGTCATCGCCGACCCCAAAGTCGAACACGGCCCCCTGGAGTGCATCTTCACTGTTGACGAAGAGACGGGCCTGACAGGCGCCGAAAAACTCAATCCAAAGAACTTCACTGGCCGTATCCTGCTCAACCTCGACTCGGAAGACGAAGGCGAGATCTTCATCGGCTGCGCTGGCGGCATGGACACCATCGTCAAGATGTGGTATGACCTCGAACCCGCTCCTGAAGACAGCACCGCATATCGTATCTCCGTCAGCGGTCTGAAAGGCGGTCACTCGGGCGACGACATCAACAAGAACCTGGCCAACGCCAACAAGCTGCTCAACCGCATCCTGTGGCAAGGCACCAACTGGTTCGACCTCGCCCTTTACGACTTCCAAGGCGGCAACCTACGCAATGCCATTGCCCGTGAAGCCACAGCAGTAGCCTATATCCCGAACGACAGCATCGACGACTTCCTGCATTATGTGAGAGACATGGAGAAGCACTTCAAGCAAGAATATCAAGTGACGGAACCCACGCTGAAAGTCACCGCCGAAGTCGCCGAAAAACAGCCAGGTCTTGTCATCGACGAGATGTCACAGTTCAATCTGCTGAATTCACTTTACGCCTGCCCTCATGGTGTCATCGCCATGTCGCAGACCATCCCGAACTTCGTGGAGACATCCACCAACCTCGCTTCTGTGAAGCGTCAGGAAGGCTATTTCTTCATCCAGACCTCACAGCGCAGCTCCATCGAATCCTCGAAGCAAGACGTCGCCAACATGGTGGAATCCGTATTCAGCCTCGCGGAGGCCGACGTGGAGCATACCGACGGATATCCAGGATGGGCGCCGAACCCCGACTCCGTCATCTGCGACATCGCCGTGAAATGCTACAAAAAACGCTTCAAAAAAGACCCGAAAGTAAAAGCCATCCATGCCGGTTTGGAATGCGGTCTTATCGGCGATAAGATTCCAGGCATGGACATGATCAGCTTCGGCCCCACATTGCGTGGCGTTCACTCACCTGACGAACGTTGCGAAATCAAGACCGTACAGATGTTCTGGGACTTCATGTGCGACATCTTAAAGAATGCGCCTAAAGCCGCCCCAAAGACTGCAAAAAAGACTGCAAAAAAGACTGCAAAAAAGACCACGAAAAAATAAGGTCTGATTGCGTTTTATCATACAAGAGACGTGGCATGCCACGTCTCTTGTGCATTATAAGCTACTTTTGGCTCAATTATTGCAGCGAAAACACTGCTAACAAGTGCCCACTATGAAAAAGATCTTCACCCTGTTTTTGCTTGTCCTTTTGGCTTGCACTGCCTTCGCACAGAAAACCGACAAAAAGCCTAATGGCATCGACAAAAAAGAATGCACATTTACCAAAGACGGCAAGACCTTCCCACTATATGGAAAAGTTCAAATCGTAAATGCATTCCCCGATATAAAAGTGCAAATCGTCAGTTCTTTCGAGGACATTGACGTCAAAATCGTAAACAGTTTCCCGGATGACTGCGGCAAGGTTCAAATCGTGAACGCCTTCCCCGACGTAAAAGTCCAGATCGTGAATTCGTTCCCCGACATCAAAGTGAAAATCGTAGATGCTTTTCCAGGCATTAAATAGCCCTGGATTCCATATCTCAAGGAATTTGAATCGTTATCGGTTCGTCTTTCGTGAAGAAACGGACGGTCACTGCGGCGCCCTTCCCTTTTCTCACGCCTTCACAAGAGAAAACCACATCGTTGGATGCTTCCGATAGAAACAGTCGACCAACAGGTTCCACCTTGCTGATGAGGTTGAAGTTCTCGTCCGTCACCATGGCATGGCCATCATTGTCGCAAATCAGATATTGACGGGAGCCGACCCTGCAAGGGAAAACGACCTCTTCTGCTCCCAGGGCAATACTAGGATTCTTGATCTCCGCATCGCCTTCTACAAGGATTTGCAGCGCTGCCGGACCTTGATAGGCGGTGTTCCAACGCCATTCTTCCAGCCACCTCTCGCCTGTTTTTTTAGCTGACATCGACATCAGATAGCGGCGTGACACATTCAATGGATATAGCTCATATAAAGAGTCGCTCACCTGTTCCAGATGCCAATTGGAATAGGGATCTCGCAGCTGCTCTTTCAATGCAGGTGTGAAAGCGTCTGCCAAGCGCAAGGTTTCCCAGTTTCGGATGGCCTGCAACATCAAATCCGCTTTTCCGCATTTTCTAAACCAATCTTTGTCGACCAGGAAGCCAAAGCCTGCATCAAAGCCAGCACCTTCGGAGAGCGTCCATTCCAACTCCTCCATAGTAGTAGCGAGGTGTTTGCTATCGCCACAAAGCAATTCCACACGTCCCAACATATTGGGCAACAGATTACGATTATTAAAATCTGCCGTTTTGCTTCTTGATTCCACCTCCTCATAATGAAGTCTCTCATTCCAAACGCCTAATGGATTCATTCGCAAGCCATAATGCCAGGCAAAATGGCTCAAGGCATTAGCATCAAGCAGCACATGCTCATTCTGCTCATTGAAACGAGAAAGCAAGCGTGCCGACGCATAATCGTCATGACCAACAAGACGGCCATATTGGACGTCCTCAAAACTGACCAGTGGCAGTTGTGCGTCTCCAATGACTTTAACGAGTCGACCGACACATTCGTCTTGCAAAGTCAGGTCAGGGAGAAGCGCCGGATAAGGATGATCCCAGAGCTTGTATACCGTTTCATTCTTGGCGTGTGCCGACTTTTTCGTGCCAAAAGCGCCGCGTTGACAGCTATGTAAAAGATGAATGTCGCCTGCGGGTTCCGTAGTGCGGAATGAAATCAACTCATCGCCGATTTGAAGCACATTAAGTGTGGAGGGCTTAGAGAACAAGTCAGAGGCATACAAGGCAAAATCCGTCTGGTCGGCCGTGATGGCGGTCTGCAAGCGTAAAGCACCTTGTTTGAGCAAATGTTTAGAGGGCACAGGCGTAACATAAGCGTCATTTTTCAAAATCAAATTCGGCTTGACACAAACGCCCAACATGATGCCCCTTTGCGCCGCCTCATCAACCATGTTTCTCACGGATTGACTGCCGTTTTTCGCAAAAGTCGGCGACCAATGGTAACGGGCGCCACCATTAAAAGGCGCCGTATGACACAGCTGATTCAGCCCGGCCAATTGACACTTGTCGAGGAAAAGGCTTAAATCGGAAGGCGAAAAATCAGCTAACATATAGGAACGCTTCGCATTCCGTGACGTTTTCACCCACTCGCCTTTCAAAAGAGGATGAGGCAATCCCATCTCCAGTTCCAAAGTGCCGATACGCGCCATCAGCTCTTCCTGCCGGCATCCGAAAAAGGCAATTTTGGCCCCTTCCATCAGAGCATCAGGATCCGCTATGGGCAGAACCATAACATTATCGACACCATTGACGGTTTGATAAGTTACTTCATTCCGACGAAGCGCATGGAACTGCATCATCACGCCATCCTCAAGAGGCATGGCCGCCATCTCGCGTATCGGGACCATACTTTGAAATCTCGGATTGACAATACAACCAAATTGTGACAACATCTGATCCGCATATGCCTGTGGCAAACCTGCGTTTGTCTTAAGATTCAAAGCCTGAACGCCAAAAGCGAGGCCTTCTCCCTGAACAATGCCTACCACCTCTCCTATCACCTCATCAAGGGTAATCGAAAACGGCGTCAGAAAAACGGCGTCATACAGAGGTGAAACGCTCTTCACTTCCATTGTGATGCAGGTGTTGCACTCGGCAAATGCCAGATCGACACCTCCTCCATCTTCCATCGTCAGGTGCAACACGGCACCTTCGCTCTGACATAAAAAAGGCTTCGACAACGCACCTTCGATACCTGCCATAACCACGGGAAGATGGCCTTTACGGAGCACCTCCTGTCCTTCAACCTTGATGGACTGGTAATAGCCCTCCTCGTCGACCGACAGCTGCAATCCGCCCGACGACAAAGTCAGCACCTGTGCCTTGAACGAAGGCAACAAAGAGAAAAATGCCAGAAAGAAAAACAAGCGTTTCATCATTAATCTATTCCTCGAAGGTCTTTATACAATTGGACAGCATACAGGTCGGTCATATTGGAGATGAAGTCGATTACCGACTGCACTTTGGCATACACATCCACGGCTGGACTCTTGAACTGCTCCGGCATAAGGGAGAGCAGTTTCTTATTATAGGCGGTATAAGGATAGAGCAAAGCATCGGTAAAATCACCCAGCAGGTTGCCGATGACATTGAAACCCGTCAGTTCGATCTTCACCACCGAGGGATGACGATAGATGTCCTTCACCGACTCGTCACGGCATTTGTTCAAAGCTTGTTCCTCATGTTCAGGAAGATACTGTATCAGACTCCCCACAAAACCGCCCTCCATAATGGCGTCGTAATGCTCCACAAAGATATCGCTGACGCAATTCACCAGTTTATTAATCAGCATGGCACGCAGAAAAGCAATTCTCTCGTTTACATCGGTGACTTCCAGATAGACTTCCTCCTTGTATTTGAAGAAAGAGGCGTCATCATCGGGACGGAAGAAGGAAAGGAAGCAGTCCTCAACCGCCTTTGTAGAGACGATGCCACGCTTGTGGGCGTCTTCCATATCGAGAATCAGATAGCAGATATCGTCGGAGGCCTCCATCATATACGACAGCGGATGACGTGCATATACGACATTCTCTTTCTCCAGACGCGGGATGCCGCATTCTTTCATGACCGACTCGAAGTCGGAGAGCTCGGAATAAAACACATTGTATTTCTTACGTTTTCCGCCATTTGTAGAGGGATACGGATACTTAATCAAAGTAGCGAGTGTCGTCGCTGTGAGCGAGAAGCCTCCCGGACGGCGACCCTGGAACTGATGCGTGAGCAGGCGGAAAGCATTGGCATTGCCTTCGAAAGCGACGAGATCTGTCCATTGCTCGGGTCGCACCATCGATTGGAGCTCCTTTCCTTTTCCATCCTTAAAGAAACTGCTGATGGCATCCTCACCTGAATGGCCGAAAGGCGGATTGCCCATATCGTGTGCCAAACAGGCGGCAGCGACAGCCGTATCGATATCGTTCAACACTTCCCTCAATTCGGGATGCACCTCAACCAGTTTTTGTGTCGTCATACGCGCAATAGAGCGTCCCACGCTAGCCACTTCGAGGCTGTGCGTCAAGCGGTTATGTACCATCTGACTGCCAGGCAGCGGAAACACCTGCGTCTTGTTCTGCAGACGCCGGAACGCACTTGAAAACACAATACGGTCGTAGTCGCGCTGAAACGATGTACGCACATCAGAACTTGAAAACGGCGAAGCGATACGCTTTAAGGAAAGAAGATGGGACCAATCCATAGCTGATGTCTTTATTAATGCAAAGGTAGGAAAAATGAACAAACGATACAACATTCGACAGGATGTCAAATGTTGTCAAAATCCACTTTCGAAACCCAGTCATCTATTCAAGCTCTGCCGAGCATAAGGCGTCAGATCCTGCGTGGCAAACTCGCCTTTCAGGTACTTGAAATAGCCTGCTACGGCCACCATGGCAGCATTGTCGGTGGAGTAACTGAGACGCGGAATGAACACCTTCCAATGATATTTCTCGCCCATGGCGAGCATAGCGTCGTGTAGTCCGCTGTTGGCACTCACGCCACCTGCGATGGCCACTGTCCTGATGCCTGTCTCTTTGGCCGCCTTCACCATCTTGTTCATCAAGATGTCGATGATGGTCTTCTGCACTGAAGCACAGAGGTCTTCCTTGTTTTCTTCGATGAAATTGGAGTTGAGCTTCAACTGGTCACGAACGGTGTATAAGATACTGGTCTTCAGCCCACTGAAACTATAATCCAACCCAGGGATATTAGGTTTGGCAAAACTAAAAGCGTCGGGGTTGCCAATCTTGGCCAATTTATCGATGACGGGGCCGCCAGGATAAGGAAGACCTAAAATCTTTGCCGTCTTGTCGAACGCCTCCCCCGCCGCATCGTCGATGGTCTTGCCGATGACCTCCATGTCGAAATAGTCTTTCACCACTACGATCTGGGTGTGTCCGCCTGAGACCGTAAGGCATAGGAACGGAAAATCGGGCACTTCGGTATGGGTGGCATCGGTGGCGAAATGCACTAAAATATGGGCATTCATGTGATCCACCTCGACCATAGGGATGTTTAAAGTCTGGGCAAAAGCCTTCGCAAACGAAGTCCCGACCAACAGAGACCCTAAAAGTCCTGGTCCCCGAGTAAAAGCAATAGCACTTAATTGATTTTTGTTTATATTTGCATCCTTTAATGCCGTGTCGATGACTGGGATGATGTTTTGCTGGTGGGCACGCGACGCGAGTTCGGGGACCACGCCACCGTATTGCTCGTGAACCTTCTGAC
>CAMJQC010000033.1 GCA_946407975.1 uncultured Bacteroidales bacterium | reverse complement strand
TGAAGTTGATGATTTGGAAGGTGTAGTATTCCATATCCACCACGTTGGCTTTGGTGAGCTTCTGCATGGCCTTCAAGGCATTGGGGCCCTGTACGGCGAGCTGTGCCCACGCTTCGCTTTCGTTGCAGAAGTCCTGACCGAGCTGCATGCCGAACTTGGAGGCGATCTGGCTCATCCAGTTCCAGTCTTTCTCGATATTGGCAGCGTTAGGCACCATGAAATAATGGTCGTCAGCAATACGATAAATCAGCATATCGTCGACGATACCGCCTTTGCCATTCGGCAGGCAGGTATACTGCACCTTACCATCGGTAAGGGCAGCGACATCGTTAACGGTGCAATACTGAAGGAACTGCTTGGCCATAGGGCCTTTGGCACGAAACTCGCCCATGTGGGAGACGTCAAACACACCGACATTATTGCGAACGTTGTTGTGTTCTTCCACCAAACCTGTGTATTGGATAGGCATGTCGTAACCGACAAATTCAGCCATCTTGGCGCCCAGATCATGATGTATCTGGTTAAAAGGAGTCTTTTTTAATTCGTTGTTTTCCATTTGACTATGATGTTGTTAGATTATATTACAAGGATTACAATTGCGATGCAAAAATAGAAAAAAGCCCTTATCGCGTGACATCGTGATATGACTTTTTCCTACGCGGACCAAACTCCCATTTGGTGTAGTTAAGATTATACACTTTAACCACGCAAGGATCATCAAAATTCACCTGACGCTTCAGGGTACAGCCATTCGAAGGATCAACCCAATACCTGACTATGCTTCCATCTTCTTTCTCGTCAAAAAACACCCAGCAATCGATGTTTTGGCAGTTTTCCATTCCGATATACCGAGTTGCAATGAGATCAGGATCCACCTCGGTAGCAAAAGCATTCAATGGGTAGAAACTCTCCCCGAAAGGTTCAAGATCGAACTTCACATCCTCTTTCCATCCCTTGTCAAGGTGGAAGAAGAAACTCTCGCCCGTCTTGACATTCCAATAACGGTCCCAACCCTTGCCATCGTTATACGACTCTTCATCGCCTATCTTGGCACGCGTCTCAACCGATTTTCCCATAGGATCGGAATAACTGATAAAGTAATGATCCGCAGGCGGATTGAAACGATAGGTTCCAGCAAACGGCTGCGTCACTGGACGCTCCATCCTGACTATTTCCTTTTCTTTTTGCAGTGGTTCCGTGCTAACGATCACCTTGACAGTTGTAGCAATATCACCACAACTTGCCGTAATGGTAGCTTCACCGTCTTTCAAGGCCGTGATGGCTACGGTCCCATTCGGTTTGGGCATAATCCGCGCGACATTCGAACCTGTAGTGTTAAACTGCAACATATTACATGCTTCAAAGGGATGCCACGAAGCTTTCTCGCCCGGCTTTAACACAAACGTCGTATCGAAAGAAGTTTGACCGAAACAGATTCCGCACAGCCCCACTAATAATAGCAATAGACCCTTTTTCATTACATTGATTCTTTTGGTGAATGCAAAAATATGAAAATAAACCACACCCCTATTATTATAATAGAAAAAACCTTGCTATTTTTGCATGGCAAAATGAGTATTATCATGATAAAAGAAAACCTTAGCATCATAAAGTCCCAGATTCCCGCTGACGTGACTTTGGTCGCTGTTTCCAAGACCAAACCTGTCAGCGACTTACAGGAAGCCTACGATGCCGGCCAACGGGTCTTTGGGGAAAATCACGCACTGGAGATGCGCGACAAGCACGAGTCATTGCCCAACGATATTCAATGGCATTTTATCGGTCATTTGCAAACCAACAAAATCAAATACATCATTCCTTTCGTTTCGCTCATTCACAGCATCGACAGCGGTAAATTACTAGAAGCCGTCAATAAGGAAGCCGCAAAGCACAACCGAGTCGTCGACTGCCTGCTGCAATTTCACATTGCTCAAGAAGAGACCAAGTTCGGCCTTGACCTGCAAGAAGCAAGACAGCTGCTCGAATCCGACACCTTCAAGCAGATGCAAAACGTCCGCATCTGCGGCGTGATGGGCATGGCCACTCTTACTGAAGACGAAGCGCAAATACGAAAAGAATTCCATAACCTCAAGAACATCTTTGACACGCTGAAGCATGACTATTTCAGCGATGCCACACCTTTCAAGGAGATTTCCATGGGAATGTCGCACGACTACCCCATAGCCATTGAAGAAGGCGCCACCTTAGTTCGTGTAGGAAGCAAGATTTTCGGCCCACGCATCTATAACGAATAAACCATGGCGCTCACTTTCATTTTGCTTATTGTAGGCTTTGTCGCTTTGATTCTAGGCGCCAACTGGCTCGTCGATGGGGCAACCTCCATAGGCATTCGCGCTAAGCTCTCCCCGTTGATCATCGGGTTGACCATAGTCGCTTTAGGCACCTCTTTACCCGAACTCATGGTGAACGTCTTTTCCTGTATCAAGGGCAGTTCAGGCATTGCCATAGGCAACATCATCGGGAGCAATACGATGAACATTCTCCTTATTTTAGGGGTCGCCGCCATGATCTATCCAATTGACGTAAGCCGAATCTCTATCCGCAGAGACATTCCCGCTGGATTTCTTGCTACGCTCGCCATAACCTTAATGGCAAACGATTTCTATGTCGGCAATAATAAGACGATAAACTGGGTAGAGGGAATCGTTTTATTGGTTTTAGCCGTTTTGTATTTCTGGCTGACTATTGTCAAATCGGACAAAAAAGTGGAAACCGAGACTGAAATCACGCAGATACCCTTGCCCTGGGGCAAGACCATCTTGCTCTTAATTGGAGGCATTGGCGGTTTATATCTTGGTGGCGAACTTGTCTCAAAAAACGCGCAGATTATCGCACTAAAACTCGGCATGAGCGAATCCCTTGTCGGACTCACCATAGTAGCCACAGCCACTTCCCTGCCAGAGCTCATTACCTCTATCATAGCGGCTTTCAAGAAAAACTCCGCCATTGCCATTGGAAACGTCTTAGGCTCTAACATAATTAACATCTTTGTCGTATTAGGCATTAGTTCCTTGATCATGCCACTGAAATTCGACCCATTGATGAACGATCAGCTTTATATCCTCTTTGCTGCCAACACACTGATGCTGCTCTTCGTTTTTACTGGGAAAGGACGGAAATTATCCCGCTTCGAAGGGGTGCTGATGTTTCTTGGGTTCGCTGCATTCCTTTGGTATTCAGTCGCTAATGCATAAAACACAAATAGAAAACATTGATTATTGATTTTCGGCAAGGTTTTTGCATATTACCGAGTAAAAAGGAACAGTTATCCGAGTATTAACAATAAAAATATCTACTAAAATGAAAAAGTTCAATCTCATCCTCCTGGCTATAGCAGCTACATTTTTGATGGTATCATGCAGAGGCAAGCAAGGTCCCATGGGTCCACAAGGTCCTCAAGGTAATGCCAACGTCGTATCATCTACGCTCACTGTTCAGTCATCCGACTGGTACTTTGACAACAACACCTCATGGCGTGTCGATATCGACTACGATGCCATCAACATGGACATCTTTGAAGACGGCGCAGTATTCGTATACATGAAAGAAGGCACCACATGGCGCCAGATCCCTTTGACCTTCTATTATTCCCTGACTAATAGTGACGGTTCTGAATCCTTCTACTCCTCATCACTTGAAGTGTCGTATTACCTCAACGGTGTCAGCATCTTCTGGACCGAAAACGATTTCTACGACGGATACCGTCCCGACACGCGTGATTTCAAGATCGTAGCTATCGCTGCCAGCCTGTACAACTCACGTAAGGACATTGACTACAGCAACTACGAAGCTGTCGAAAAAGCCTTCATGCTGGACAGATAAGCCCTTCATAAACAAAAGACTTCAAGGTGGTTTCCGAAAGGAGGCCACCTTTCTTTTTTTACAATTCGTTCATCGTCAACGCAAAAAGACTATTTTTGCGCCATGAAAAGCAGGAACTACATAGTTCATATAGCAGGCGTTATCGCCATGGTATTTTGGGGCATGTCGTTCGTATGGTCGACACAAGTCTACCAAAATCTCAACCCCACAGCAACTATCTTTTTGCGCCTTGTGGTGGCAACGGTTTTCTTCACGGCCATACTTTTCACCTTCCGTCTAAACGAAAAAGTAAAGAAAGAGCATTTAGGTCTTTTCGCCTTGGCGGCTATGTTTGAGCCATTCCTCTACTTTATCTTTGAGGGCTACGGATTAAAGAACACCTCTCCCGTCATCGGTTCGGCCATCATCGCCATGATTCCCTTGGTGACCCCCATCGCTGCCCGCATTTTCTTAAAAGAGCGTTTGACACCGATGAACATCGTAGGCTTCATCGTTTCTTTTGTCGGCGTCATCGTCTTGCTGCTCAATAAAGACCTTGAATTCACCGCATCACCTAAGGGCATCCTGTTTCTTAGCGGCGCCGTATTGGTGGCCGTAGGCTATTCCATTGCGCTCATCAAGTTGACAAAACTCTATAAGCCACTGACCATCACATGGATACAAAACATCATTGGCATGCTGTATTTCGCCCCAATGGTTATCATCATGGAGCGTTTTCAGCCGTCAAACTTTGCTAATGTGAGCGGTTATATCGTACCCTTAGCTTGTCTGGGTGTGTTTTGCAGCGCAGTCGCTTACGCCTTGTGGGCCTTTACCTTCAGCAGACTTGGGGCCTCGCGGGCCAATGTGTATTCCAACCTGATTCCCGTATTCACTGCCATCTTCAGTTATCTTCTTGCCATGGAGGAAATGACGCTATTCAAAATCATAGGCATCGTGGTGGTGGTATGCGGACTCGTTTTGTCACAATTGAAAGGGAAAAAGACATGATAACCAGCAAAACCAACCCCAAAATAAAGAACATCGTTAAGTTACAGAAGGCCTCTGAACGACGCGAGCAAGGGCTCATCCTTATCGAGGGACAGCGTGAAATCGAGCGCGCTCAAGCCTGTGGCTTCGAGATTGACCAGCTCTATGTCTGCGAGAGTCTGCTGCGTCAGCCCCTTGACATCAAAGCCGCTTTCGTGGAGACGGTCTCTGAAGACGTGTTCGACAAGATTGCCTACCGCGAAGGCAGCGACGGCTTACTAGCTATAGCCAAGCCCAAATACAAAGACCTAAATGAGTTTAAGCCCAAGAAAGACGCCTTGATCATCGTCCTAGAGACCGTTGAAAAACCGGGCAATCTTGGTGCCGTCATGCGCACTGCTGATGCGGCAGGCGTCGACGCCGTCATCGTGGCCGACCCCGCCACCGACATTTACAATCCCAATGCCATTCGCGCCAGCATTGGTTGTATCTTCAGCGTACCTGTCTTTGTCTGCTCCACCGAAGAATGCATAGCATGGCTCAAGAAAAACGGCATCACCATTTACTGCACCTACTTGAAAGCCTCCATCGACTACCTCGACGCCGACTTCCGCAAGGCCTCCGCCCTCGTGATGGGCACCGAAGCCACGGGCATCTCTGAGGCATGGGTCAAGGCCGCCGACCAAAACATCATCATCCCGATGAACGGCATCGCCGACTCGCTCAACGTGTCCGTCACCACAGCCATCGTCACTTTCGAAGCGGTTCGACAGAGAAGAAAGAAATGAAAAAAGACTACCTCCTTCTTCATCTCTCCGTCTTCATCGCGGGCTTTACAGGCGTTTTGGGTCGGCTCATCACCTTAGATTCCGCCATCCTGGTATGGTACCGCATGGCATTGGCCGCCTTGCTGATGTTTGCCTACCTAGCCATCAGGAAAACGTTGCAACATTTCAAAATCAACGACATCCTGCAAATGGGCGGCGTTGGCATGCTCCTCTGTCTGCACTGGGTGTTTTTCTATGCCAGCATCAAGGCGTCGAATGTCTCCATCGGAGTGGTATGTTTCTCATTGGTGGGGTTTTTCACCGCCCTGTTCGAGCCCATTATCAACAAGCATAAGTTCTCGGCAAAAGAGTTCTTCTACAGTCTGCTGACTTTGCTGGGCATTTACCTGATTTTCCAATTCGACGCCCGCTATCGTCTGGGCATCCTCCTTGGCATCATCTCTTCGGCACTTTATGCTTTGTTCGCCATTGCCAACCAACGCGTCGGAAAGCATTACGACGCTCAAAACATGCTCTTATGGGAAATGACAGGCGGCTTGATAGGGTTGACCTGTCTCATCCCGCTTTATAACCTATTCCTCCCTGTCGGACGGCTCTACCCGGTCGGCATGGATTACCCGTACCTGGCATTCATGGTCGTCATCTGCACCATCGGGCTCTGCCTCTTGCAGATCATCGTCCTGCAAAAGATCCCCGCCTTCACTGTAAACCTGACCTACAATCTGGAACCCGTCTACAGCATCATCCTGTCAATGTTCATCTTTAGCGAGTACAAAGAACTGAACCTGTCGTTCGTTGTCGGCATCGCACTGATCATCATTTCGGTGGTGTTGCAGACCATGAGCGAAGTGAGGAAACAAAAGAAAAAGGAAGCCGTAAATACAGCTTCCTAATCATTAAACAAGATTACCTTTTCATTTCTTTTTCAACTTCACGAACACGGGATAGTGATCGGAAGGGTTGCGACGAATATAGGTGTCGAACGATATTTCCTGAGGTGCATCGGAAGCCTTCAAGGTTTCATCGGTTTCATCCGGCGTCCAATAACTACTGGTAAGAACGCCATATGATTCAACTTCAGTCTCAGGTGAGACAAAGACATGGTCGATACGGCTCTCGGTGTAGTATTCGGTCTTGAAACTATTGAATGTGCCGTTTTCAGCAAACCGGATACGGGCCGCGTCATAGCTGTCTTTCAGCAGCCCCGATTCCGTGAAGATGCCATAGATCTCGTTGTTTTGGTCCACATTGAAATCACCTGTGAGAATGACGGGCCTCTCCCCTGCCAATTCATTGATTTTCCTCACCACCAGCTTGGCTGCCTCACGACGTGCCACCACCCCTACATGATCCATATGGAGGTTGAAGAAATAGAAGGTCTCTTTCTCTGCCTGACGCTCTGCTTTTCTTCTTTTGCATCCTTTCAAGTCAGCAGGCACTTTCGGGACGAACTTACCCCAGGTGCAAATACGGATACATACCGCATCCCAGCCCAAGCCAGGTTTTTCAGGTGTCTCGCTCAGCCAAAAGTCGCCATGGTCAAGCAACTGCAGGCGGTCTTTCTTGTAAAAAACGGCCTCATATTCACCGCCGCGGGCACCATCATCCCTTCCAACGCCGATATAGTCATAACCATCAAGGGCTTTTTTCATATCGCAGAGCTGTCCGTACAGCACCTCTTGCGTGCCGAAGATATCGGGCGACATGAAATTCACCTGGTCACAAATCACCTGACAACGTTTGGACCATCGATTGCCTTGTATGCTGTCGTATTGGTTCTTATTACGAATATTATATGTGCCGACTAGCATTTCCTGTGCCGAGACAAACAGCGGCAGAAGGATAAAAGCCAAAACCAATCGGACGTTTATCGATCCATTAAAAAGACACTTTTTCATAGCAAACTTAAATGATAAATAAGAGATACAAAAGTAAAAAAATGTTCGCTGAAAAACGACGGATCACAACGCACATTTCAACTTATTATACCAGCTCCCGAAAAACAGCACCTCTTCTTTAAAGATAAAGCCAAGGCTCTCGTAATACTGTTGCAAACGCGGTTTTTCCTTATCCACTAAGAGCGTTGCGGTTGAAATACCAGACCTCGAAGCCCAATTCATACGGTCGCGCATCAACATTTTGCCGATGCCTGCTCCCCTGAAATCCGGCATAACGGCCATGCTGTCCAGGTAATATTCACCGGCCTGGGACTCCATCGCATTATGACTGATTTTTCTTCCTGTTGCGTTCTCAAACAAGCCAAAAGTCCTTTCGCGCAGTTGTGCATATTCTCCACCATCATAACTCACCAAAGCGCCCACAGTTTCGCCATCACATTCGGCAATACGCGTACGCAAATAGCTATATAGCGTATCGTCCCTTCTGCAAATCCCCGTAAAATACTCATACATAGGCATTTGCTTATCAGGAATTGTTTCTCCCAAATCGAGCACATCCATGCCTGCCCATACGGCACGGGCAATAAAAGAGGCATCGTCAGGACGAGCGTCACGGAGTATGATATCTGTTTCAAAATCAAACATTAGCGCAGCTTGTTTTGTTGATAATGAGGTGTCACGACAAGGATAAAAAAGATAAAGGAGACCAGGACAACGATGTCGGCGACGAGGTAAGCCATCGAGAAAGAGAAATGCTCCGAGATAGCGCCACCGCAGAAGATGCCGATGCCTAAGCCCAAGTCCCATGTAGTGAGATAGGTAGAAGTTGCCGTCCCGCGTTGACTATTGGACGCCAGATTGATAAACAGCGTATTGAACGATGGGAATGCCGTTCCAAAGCCCATACCACAACACAAAGCGACTGCAAGGAAGAAGTAAGTTGACAGCTGCGGTTGCCACATGCTGATTTTGCCGCAAAGTGCCAAGCCCAATAGACCAACGACAGTGATACCCAAACCCAAGGCGGTGGTTTGCGTCACTTTGCCTTTATCAACCATTCGTCCGGCATAAAGGCGGGAGACAATCAATCCGACGGCATACACTGAGAAAAACAGGCCACTACTAATGGGCAGTTGCATCTCTTTAGCATACAAGGCGATATAGTTTGAAATCTGCCCGTATGCAAAAGCCAAAAGCGTAAACGAGAAACCCGCTAACAGGCCTTTTATCAAGATAAAACGGTCGAGCGAAATGGGAGGCCTTTTCACAGGCGGACGCACCCGTGTCTTGATTTGTGAGGCGCAAAGCGCCGCCAAAAGACCACAGACCATACAGCCTATGAAAATGACATTAAAACTGTATTTCTCATAGACGAAAAGCCCAACCATAGGCCCAACCGCCATTGCGATGTTGTTGGCGACACCAAAATATCCTATGCCTTCTCCCCTTTTTGCCGATGGCACCACATCAATGACCAAGGTGTTGCCACCTACCGAAGTCAAGCCAAAAGCCAGACCGTGCATGATGCGGACGATGATCAAAATGGTAATCGTTGATGCAAAAAGATAACCGCAGAAGACCGCGGTGAATATCGACAATGCCAATAGATACAAAGGCTTACGCTTGAAAGTATCCATCATATAGCCCGAGAAAGGACGCACGACCAAAGTGGCCAAAGTGTAACACGAGATAACCGCTCCCACCACTGAATTACCTGCTTGAAACTGCTCTTGGATGAAAAAAGGCAAAACGGGCAAAAGCAAATAGAACGAAAAGAAAAACAGGAAGTTAGCGATGCAAAGAAATATGTAACTCCGGTTAAACAGCTTCTCTTCCATGATTTCGACTCATTTTCGGGCGCAAAAGTACGGAAATAAGCCTATCACTTGTCTTGTTTCGGAAATTTTGTCATACAAAATAGTCAATATTGTTTATTTTATGTCATAATGTCATATAAATCAATGATTTTTCGCCTTGTATTTGCTCTGGCGCAGAAATTGATTTATTCAGGATGTCCGAGCGAAATCGAGGACGACAAAACAAGCAATTAATAACAATTAAAATAGGAGATTAAAACCATGTTAGTAACTAGAAGAAATCAAGACTTTATGCCTGCTCTGTTCAATGAACTGATGAATTGGAATGATACCACTTATTCCACTCCTCGCATGAACATCGTTGAAAACAAAGACAACTACCGTTTGGAGTTTTGCATCCCTGGCCTCACCAAGGAAGACGTGAAAATGTCGATCGATGCGGAAGGCAACCTGGTCGTAGAAATGACGAAAGAGTCAAAAGAAGACAACAAGAAAGACGAGCGCTATCTGCGTCACGAGTTCTCCGTCGAGCACTTCCGTCAGACCGTGATGTTGCCTGAAGACATCCACAAGGAGAACATCAAGGCTAAAGTGGAGAACGGCATCCTTGAAGTCATCATCCCTAAGGTAACCACGGAAGAGAAGAGACAAGCCATTCAAACCATTGAAATCGGCTAATCGACGCTCCACGCAATGTGGAAAAACAGTCTAAACGGGACGGAATCATCCGCCCCGTTTTTTTTGTTGCTCGTTTCTGCTTTCTCAATATCTAAAAACTTTAACTTTGCCATGTTTTTAGCAATGCCATGAGAAAAGCACTATTGTTTACCCTTTTAGGCCTTTTCATTTTCATGAAAGCCTATTCCCAAGAGCAAAAGCCCTTTGTCACTTTAGACAACCTCCATCTCAACACCCGTGCCGATTTCACTGTAGACTACCACATGGGAAACGACACCATCGCCCCCAGCACCGACCACGGTTTCGCAGGAAAATATCTGGTGGTGGCGTTAGACGGCACGATAGGCAAGCGTTTTTCCTATCACCTTCGCCAGCGCCTCAACTCCCCCAACATCGGGTTTGCCAACACCTTCTTCCAAGGCACCGACTGGGCTTACCTGAACTGGAACTTCACCGACAACTTCTATTTGTCAGCCGGCAAGCAGGTGGTGGCCATAGGTGGCTGGGAATACGACTCCAACCCTATCGACATCTATTACGGCACCGAGTTTTGGAACAAGGTATGCTGCTACGAGGTAGGCGCTTCTCTCAACTACATCAGCAACTCCGGCAACCATCACGTGCTCTTCCAGGTGTGCAACTCCCCCTTCATCAATGCAGCGATGCAGAGCATCTACGCCTACAACCTGATGTGGTACGGCAATTTTGGCGCTTTCAAGACCGCCTATTCCACCAATATGGTCGAATACGAGCAAGGCAAGTTCATCAACTATATCTCTTTGGGCAACAAACTGCAGTTTAATGGCGTTGAGATGTACCTCGACATCTTGAATCGCGCTTCTTTCGAACAAAAACAGTTCTTCGGCCAGGACATCACCGCCATTTACGGCATCGGCGTTGACATCGGCAAGAAATGGATTGTCTTCGCCAAAGCCGGCTATGACTTCAACAAAGCGCAATTGCCTAACACCGACCCCTTCGACACCTATGTGGAGCCCGGCAAGAAAGTCGATTTCGAGAGCGTAGGCTTCGAATACTACCCTCTTGGCGACCGCAGCATACGCCTGCATCTATGCGGCTCACACACCAGCGTCGACGGCGACAGCAAATTCCAAGCCAACCTCGGTTTGACCTGGAAAATCGATTTACTCCACGCATTGAAAAAATAACACCTTATGGCAAAGACAAAATACAACACCTTCAAGAGAAGCACTTTAGCTTACCATGAGAAAGTAGAGAAGCTTTTCAAGCGTTTCGAAGACAAGCTGAAAAAGCCTTTGAAATTCACTACGAAACGCAGTTTCGAGGCCATCCTGTTTCTCGTCGTCTTCTTCGCTTTCTTCGGCATCCTTGCCTGGAAGATGACCCTTCCGAAGATGCTCAACACCTTCATGCAGACGGCCTACCACCTGCTGCTGGAGACGGTGTTCTACATCATGGCTATCTGCGTACTGATGGGGGCCATCAGCAAAATGCTCACTGAATTCGGCGTAGTGCGTCTGTTGGAGAACATCCTGCGTCCGCTGATGAGACCGCTCTACAATCTGCCTGGTGTGGCGGCCTTAGGCGCCATCATGACTTTCCTGAGCGACAACCCGGCCATCATCACTTTGGCACACGACAAGAACTTCAACCGTTACTTTAAGAAGTACCAGCTCGTCTCGCTTACCAACTTCGGCACGGCTTTCGGCATGGGTCTCGTAGTGATAGCCTTTATGACGGGTCTTGGTTATGGCAAGGGCGCCCTCATCGGTTTGCTCGGTGCTGTCATCGGCAGCATCGTCTCCACCCGACTGATGCAGCGCTTCACATTAAAGACTTATCCTGAACTTGACGCTCCCGTAGCCGAAGCCACCACTGGCGACGAACAGCAGATCACCTTCAAGAGCGAAGGATCCGTCTTCATGCGCTTCCTCAACTCCCTGCTCGACGGCGGCAAGGACGGCGTCAGCATCGGTTTTGCCATTATCCCTGGCGTGCTCTGCATCTCCACCATCGTGATGATGCTTACTTTCGGTCCTTCCGGCGCTGACGGAACCTACCAGGGAGTCGCATACGAAGGCGTACCTGTCATCACCTGGCTGGCCAATAAGGTCAACTTCATCTTCAAATGGCTCTTTGGTTTTGAATCCGGTGCTTTGATCTCGTTCCCCATGACCGCCTTAGGCGCTGTGGGCGCTGCCATCGGTCTGGTGCCACGCTTCATTACCGAAGGCATCGTCAACACCAACGCCATCGCCGTGTTCACTGCCATGGGCATGTGCTGGAGCGGTTATCTCTCCACCCATGCCGCCATGCTCGACTCGCTTGGCTATCGTAAACTCATCGGCAAGGCCATCAGCGCGCACACCATCGGTGGACTTTGTGCCGGCATTTCCGCCCACTGGATTTACGTCTTGCTGTCACTGATCTTCTAGGCGACTCATACCTGTAAAAAAAGCCGTCACCGCTTACGCAGTGACGGCCCAAACTCAAGGTATGAATAAAAGATTTACTTTTTCTCTTTGTGTATTAGACGCTGTAGCCTGCAAAAAGTTACAGGCGTTCCGTCTTTTTAGTGGTTTTTACATTCCCATGCCAGAAGGTCCTGAGCCACCTCCTTCGGTGTCGCCTTGTCTGGCAACCTGCTCCAGCTCCATCTTACCAAAGCGGAAGAGGATACCCACAGCGATCTCACGACTGTTATACCTGGAAGTCGAGGTAGAACTCACGTATGGGTTGTTTTGGCTCTCGCCCCAGCTTTCCCAATGGAATATGTCCTCAGCGTTTACGAAGACCGACATCTTTCGATTGAAGAAATCGGCGCGAAGGCCCAGATTGATGCCATAACGGGCGTGGTTCTCAATAAAGAGCGTCTGTGTCGGAGAAGTGTAATAGCCCGATGCGGTCAGCTCCAGTTTGTTCCACAGCTTCGTCCAAAGGTTCATACTGAAACTATAGGACCACATATTATTCTTGAAGGTTTCATCTTGGAACTTGGTCTCCAAATATGAATCATACAGGTTGGCATAGAAGCGCAAGTTGAAGAACCCATTCGGGCGATACATCATGTTGAACTCGCCACCAGCATTGTAGGAACGGCCTACATTGACGGGGTAGTTGAAGGGCACCACACGGCCATACAAGGGGTGGAATGTTGACAGCTGGATGGAATTCACCTCATTCGACTTGCCACGGTAATAGGCCGTCAAGCCAATGGAGCCAAAACTCATCCAGTATTTCGTCCAACCTGCCTCAAAGGAGTTGGTATAGATGCGCTCCAATTCGGGATTACCTATCCTGTAACTCTCTTCGTCATACATCGGGAAGGATCCCAAGTCACTTGCATTCGGGCAGGCGATACGGCGCGTATAACTCGCTCTGAAAGTGTGCATCGACGGACTCATATACGACAGATGCAGCGAAGGCCTGACGCTGAAAAAGTGCTTGTTGAAGTTATACTGGGCAGAATCAGGATACATGCCTTTGACCAACTCACTGCAAAAACGCACGCCTGGTTTCACGGTGAATCCGCCAAACTTATGCTGAAGGGTGATGAAGGCTTCGTTATCGAAAGTGTTGAAATTCGCCTTATAACTGCGCATCATGTCATTGACCCAAGCACCATCCACCAAAGTATCCAGTCTGTTTTGTGACTCTTCAGATGCTATGCTGGAGTTCAAGCCAACAGAAATCTCACCGTTTTGGGAATAGGGACGGGTGTAAACGATTTCTACTTCCCCACTCGATTGTTTTTCTAAACTATTTTTATTCGAAATCTTGTCGTACAAAACCGGCGACACATAATGCCGTTCGTAAGGAGAGTCACCGCCATAGCCGAAGCCCATGCCGTTGGCACTCACCATAAGCATATGGCCTTCATTGTCAAACTTATGCTGATAATACACGCCAGCCATACCGAAAAAGCCTGTGAATTTCGTATCTGACAATATGGAATAATTGGTAAGCAACGGCGAGGCAAAAGGATTTCCGTCCAAACTCATATAATCCTCTCGAAAAACCGAAGACTTGCTGTCTGCCTTAATCCACATAGGTACAAAATTGCCCCAAAAATTCAAGCTGTTTGCCGTATCCATCTCATAATCCACGCTCAAGAAAGCACCACCACGCCATTCGCTTTGACTATACGCTGCGGAATCTATCTGGCGTCGGGCTAAAACATGATCACCCACAAAAAGCGAATCATTGGAATAAGTATTTCCATGGAAGGCATGGGTACCAGCGTGCAGGTATGCATTGACAGTCAGTTTTTCATTCGACCAGACATATGACATCCAAGGGAACACAGCAGGCGACGTATAAGCGTTTACGCCAAAGCTGAAGAACTGATTCTTCTGGATCTTGGCATTGGTCACGATGTTGATGATGCCATCCGCCTTAGAGCCATAACGCGCCGAAGGATTGGTGATGACTTCCACCCTATCAATGCTGTTGGCGGGCATCTGCTGGATATAGGTCTTGAGGTTTTCGCCACTCAAATGAGAGGGCTTGTCGTTGATCCATACCTCAACGCTTGAGGTACCGCGCAAAGTGATGTTGCCCTCCACATCGACCTGCACGCCTGGTGCGTTTTGCAAGGCATCGGAAGCGGTGCCCGTCTGAATGCTGGGGTCCTCTGCCACATTATACATGGTCTTTTCACCTTCTACAGCAAACAAAGGACGCTTTTCGGAGATAGTCACCTCACTTAAAGTGGTGCTACCAGCTTGCAAACGCAACCGCCCCATATCGTGGTTGCCATTCACCTCAAGCATTTGTTCAAAACTCTGATAACCAATAGCTGAAACCTGTAGTCTATAAGCGCCATCGGGGATAGCCAGCAACTCGAAAACGCCCTTGTCATCGCTGGCTGCGCCGCTCACAAACACGCTATCGGCTTGACGGAACAAGCCCACATTGACAAAAGGAACACCTTTGCCGGTGGCATCATCGATAATGGTTCCCGTCACCTTGTTTTGCGCTATGGCACTGAAAGACATTGCAATAAACATTGCTAAAAAAATGAAGCTTGTTGAAATCCTAAAAAACTCTCTTTTCATTGTTTAATATTTTAACTATCCAACGCTGGAACGAACAAAATGTTACATAATTACAATAATAAATATTGGTTTCAATTGCCATCAGAAAAACTTCTTCATCTCATTGAGGCCAATGCCCAAAAGTTTCATTTTCTTGACGAGTTCAGGCAACTCATCATTCATGAATTCCTCCTTCATCTGACTCAGCACGATATCCTTGGCATTTTCGGTGATAAAATAGCCGATGCCGCGTTTGTTGTAGATGATGCCAGCGTTTTGCATAGTCTCATAGGATCGCATGATGGTGTTGGGGTTCACGCCCAACTCGATGCCGAGGTCACGCACCGAAAGGATGCGGTCGTCGGCCTTCAGCTCGCCGTTGAGGATCTTCTCGTAAATCTGCGAGCAGATCTGCAGGTATATTGGTTTATGCGGATTGAATTCCATGGCTTAATATTTTTGAGTTTTGATTTTACGATAGGTGAAGAAGAGCAGGAGGGCCGTGACAAGGATGCCTATAATCATGCCCCAGATGGATGTATTATGGGCCATACGAAGCATCTCTTCCTTAGGGAGTCCCTCTAAGGTTTCCATCCATTGTTGCATGCGCCCACTTGTGATGAAGAGCAGCCCGAAAACCGTGGAAAGCAAGTAACTAATGCCAAGATACCAGGCAAAGGTCTTGCCGGCCTTGTGTTTCTTGAAGAGCATGTTGCCCAACATGAAGATAGCCGCCCACTGAAAGATAGTGACATAGAGCGAGGTACGCATCGTGCCTACGGAGAACACGTCGGTAAAGTTAACCGCCGAATCGCCAATCTGGGCCACACCAGCTTGGTCATTCATCATACGGCCAATCTCACCGATGCTATAGAGATGGATAGGCTTCTCAAAACCACCAAAGGGGAAAATCGACAAGAAGGCGTCGACCAAGTAGCCACCGAAGAAGACGATGACAGGCGTCACCACGGCGCAGTAGAGGAACATGCTGACGAACTTCTCCAACGAGGAGGCGGGCATCATGGCGAAGCCTACACCCTCACGCGAGAGGTTGGCCTTACCGTAGACTTTCTCTGGCACTAGCATCATGGCCAAAGCCGTCCAAATGAGGAGCGAACCGAAACGAATCGGCGCCATGGTTTCGGAACCGAAGAGCAGGTTGAAGATCCAATAGATGGCATTCAGGCAG
>CAMJQC010000032.1 GCA_946407975.1 uncultured Bacteroidales bacterium | reverse complement strand
AAAAGTATAAAAACGGTTTGTGGGTTCCCTTGCCTAATGGAATGGTGTTGTGTTTCGAAAAGAAGAACGAAAATGAGGTGGATCTAAGCGATATCATTTTAGAAAAAGGCGAAGTTGACAGTTTGATCGTACCCAAAACGATAACCGATTATGATGGTAATACCTATACAGTAACCTCAACCGATAGATTAAGTAGTATAATATGGTCGAGAGGCTATATCTCCCAATATAGGCAGACGTATGTTGTTTTACCCGAAACCGTTAAGCGTTTTAGTATTGTAAGTGGTATCCCCCGTGAGATTATTTGCTACTCTCCTGACATAGAAATTAGTGTTTCCGTGGATGAGCGCAAAGATGTATTTCATTTCCCTCAAGGACATGCAAAAAAAATAATGGAAAAAGCTCTCGATCCATTTCCTTATGTAGAGATTGTTGATAACTATGACATATATCAAGAAGGCAATTCTCTCGCGGAGTATATTGCAAAATCGCGAGCTGCAGTAAAAAAAGCAAAAGAGGATTTTTATGCCGCGGCCCAAGCTGCAAAAGCAGCGGAAAAAGCAGCAGAGGAAAAAAAGGCGGCCGAATGGCAAGCGAAACAAGAAGCCGAAGCAAAACGGATCAGAAAAGAACTGACCAGTCAATATGGCGCCAAGTACGTGAATGACTTATTTAACAATGGCAAACTTGTTATCGGAATGCCCATAGGATTGGTCCGGTATGGATTGAAAAATAATCTATTCAAAAAGCCTCATATTTATTATATGAATTTGGAGCATCAATCCGCGAACAGTGAAAGCTATGAATTACGCGGTAGTTATGATGGATTCAGTGGATCCATTTATCTGGGCATGGTGTTTTTTTCAAACGGGAAAGTGTCGAGTATAAGATGGGCAAATTATTAAACAGTAGTCATTCAATTTAATATTCAACACGCACAGGGACAGCTGGTGTACATGGACCCAAGGAGGTAATACTGCGCCAGCTTCGGCGTGGCGTGATTTTGAGTCTGACTTTATAAAAACGAATCTGTAAACAGCACTCAACAAAACCCATGAATTAAAAGTTGCGCCCGACACGTATCAAGGGTCAAGGAAATGAAAAAACTATTATTCATCATGCTAGCGATTGTTTCAATGGTATTGGTTGCTTGTGGCGGAGGTAACAAAAAAGAGATAGAAAAAGCAAACATCGAAAAAGCAAACATCGAAAAAGTAAAAGGTTTATCATATTCAATATTCGATTATTTTAATAATTATCAGAAAGATTCATTGATGATGCTAATGCCAAATATTGATTATGATTATTGCGATTTTCTTAATGACAGTATCCGTATTACATCAGTAAATCCCAAAGACAGCTGTTATGAAGTTCAGCTAATAAAGAATTATAGTCCAAATAGCATCATGGATTTTAATGAAAAGAAAAGTATGTCTTTGGAATTCGAAAAGACAGAAAACAATCCATTCGGATTTGTAGTAACAGATAGTAGAGGATTTACAGAGACTAATATGCTTCCGGCTCAACTTGAGTATAGTGGCGCTATCAAAGAAAACAGAAAGTATTCGGATAAAGAATATAAGGAGTTATTAGCATTGGCTGATCCGCTTTTGCAAAGGGCTGTCGAAAAAGCCACAAAAGAGATTAATGAATCTGTAAAAATCATGTTGCCTTATCATCCCAGCCTAAAAACAAGGCCTGGCGCTGCATGGAACCGTTCTGTTAAATTTAATGAGTTGCGTGTCAGTAAGAATCCTATTTGGAAAGAAGCAATGAATGATTCTCGATATAATACTTGGGAAGATGCCGATCTAACACAACCAAAGCCAAATCATACTGGCCAATATATGGCAATTGCATACGTGCATCCAGATGGGCGCGGCTGGTTTGATGTTAAACTGATTAATAATACTAACTATGATATTAATGGAGGCGTCCTTCATTTCACGATATATAAATATGTGGATGGTGAGTATGAAGATTTTAATAATAAGAGTTTTTGGAATGCCGATGGCTTATTAGAACCATTAAAGACTATCATAACAGGTAAAGACAATAAACTTAAAGCAAATGAAACACATAAATATAGGATGACCGTCGATCCGGACGGCCAAAAGATCATTCAACAAAGATTTGGTTATTATTATTGGATTGAAAGAATCAGTTTTTCAATTACGCCAGAGGATGTGCTTAGATATACTCCTATCGATCAATTATTTGATGGTTCGGAGTATGATACATATTTGACGCAAAACACAAGTATTGATAATTCACAATCAAATTACGAAGTAAAACCAGACTCTTCTTGTAAACAAGTAATCATTAATGCCGATAAGCTAAGATTTCGTTTAGGACCATCAACAGAGGCTGAAGTGTTCACGACAAGCGAAGGAAAAACATTTTATCCAAACAAAGGTGACAAATTTAACTATCGTGGAGAAGCTGGCGACTTTTATAAGATTGAATATAATGGCCAAGAATTGTATGTTTCAAAGCAACATACTATTCTAGAATGAGTTAATATAGAACACTTAAATTGTAGTTATTTAGAGAGCAAATAATACAAGCGCCGGCAGCATCGCTGTCGGCGCTTCTTTCTTTTAGTAAACTTTAACAAGTCACTCCTCCATTAGATGATAATACTTCGGCTTATACCCTTCCCATTCTCCCGTCATCACCTCCGGATGGAAGAAATGGATGAAATCGGCCAACAAAAGGTCAGGTTCGCATTGCGATTGCTCGAAGTAACCTGTCAGTTGTGTGTCGCACACGATGACCTTATGGTTTTTATAAGCGTCAAAAAGCGAATAAATGGGGTTCTCACGGCCTAGAACATCGTAGTTGATAGGTTGAGCCGCCGAATTGGTAATGCGCCAGAAAACGGCGTTCTGTGCCTTTGAAAGTATGGTTTCGGCATCTAAGGGAAAACTTGCCGTCGAGGCATCGTCTTTCCAAACATAATCGGCACCTGCATCTTTGAAGAGACGGGCTATGTAACTCTGTCCGCCTGCGACATACCACTGACCATTGAATGCCTTGTCGGAGAACACTGTAGGACGGGTCTCTACATTCTCGCACAACGTCGAAAGTGCGTTGTAACGCGCTTCTATTTGGTCGAACCAGGCATCGGCCTCTTTCTCTACGCCTGCCAGCATCCCGACGACACGGATCCATTCGGCACGGCCCAGAGGGGTGTTTTCCAAATAATCGGCAAAAGGAAACATGACGGCTCCTGTGACCTTGAAAGCATCGTGATTGGCATCAAAATATGGGCTGTACATCATAATATCGGGCTGAACTTCAATCATGTGTTCGATATCGGCCGCCGACTCAGTGCCCAAGTCGAGCACAACACCCGAAGCCAGCAAGGCTCTCATTGAAGAATCCGACACATAACGACCTTCAAGGATGCCTTTTATCTTACCGATCTCGCCCAGACGCATAAAGACGGACCATTGCGTTGCCGAGAACGAGATGGCTGACCGTATCGGCGTATGGATGACGGTAATTCCTTCAGGGACCTCGGCCATCGTGTCTTTCACCAAGGCAAACTGTCCCAACGACGCCGTCGAATCCCAAGGGTTCTTCACCTCCATCAGATAGCCATAAGGAGCGTTCTCCACCACCACATTGCGAGCATGTCGCATCAGGTTGGTTTCCAAAACCGTCTCAATCGGGACGATGGTCTTCTCCCTCGCCTGTCTGCATGACACCATTAGCAAGGAGAGCAAAACACATGTCAATAAAGTCCTGATCTTCATGATTCTTTGTTTATTATTTCCAAACATGACTGGCATAGACAGTCGCTATAGCTCTCTTTCAGATTTGCTTTGGCGGCATCCGTGAGGTGCACCTTCACACACCAGCAATCGATGGAATGTACGCATTCGAACGTACGACCGCAACGGGGACAAGTCTTCTGCATTTTTACTTATAAAACGTTAAGGTTTCAGAACAATAAAAAGCCTATTGCCTGAAACCTTAAACAATTGATCGATATTTAGTTAAACAAGATAGAACTCGGACAGATACCTGCCGAGAACACACTGAGTTTTACGCCATCGGAGGTATAACGAAACACCTGGCCATTCTGCGTATAGTTCTTGGCATCGGTGACATAGATCTCGCCATTCTCCGGGTTGACCTTCATATTATAGAACATGACGCCTTCCTCTGCCGTGATGAAAGGCGTAGTCGGCAGCGCATCCGAATCAATCGACATCGAATAGACATCCTTATTGATGAAGTACAGGGTCTCGCCCGTCTTATTGATATTGAGGTAGCCAGGATAACACGTGGGATAACCTGCAGGGAACTCAAAGCGTTTGACGACTTGCTTCGTCATTGGGTCGATACAGCAGAGCACGGGCATATGCATGCCGTCATAACCGCCGCTACAGAGGGTCCACACTTTGCCGTTCTTATCAACCACAAGACTGTTAGGCTCCTTCCCTACTTCAATCTCAGCCACTTTCGTATCGCTGTTGATATCCACGACTTGAACAGTATTGTTCTCCACCGTGTTCATATAGAAGTTCGACCAGTTATTCACATAGAGTTCGTTACCGACTTGAACGATATTCTCCGTCGGTTTACCCATCTCCACAGAACCCGTATGGGTCATGGTAACAGGGTCAATGATCCAAAGGCCAGAGCCTTCCAAATCGCTGACATAGGCTTTATTGGGAGCAACGGGCCACATGTGACGGGGCGAATAGAAATCCGTCAGAATATACGGCTGAAGCGTGTCACAGTAAATCGAGCCGGCATTCACCTTATAGATGTAATTGCTGCTGTTTACAACTATGTATAGGTATCCATTCAGCAGGCAAAGGCTCTCGCCCACATCGCCGATGGGCGAACCATTCACACGATAAAACAGGTTATTGGCAACCGTATCTGCCTCGGGGTCATACCAAGTCAAAGAAGCATTGGCATAAGTAAAAGTACCCTCGTTGAGAACGAAGACGCCCTTGCCGACGAGGACGTCGGAAGGTTCAGGGTTATCGTGTCCGCAAGCTGCCATCATTATGGCAACAGCGGCAAGCCATATAAAACGTAAATGTTTCATTTTCTTGAATTATTTTTTGATGATTTTTTGTACAAATTGTTGTTCACCTGCTGTAACACGGACGAAATACACGCCTTGAGAAAGCTGGCTAATACTGAACTCACTACTCGTTTCAGAGACCACCCTCTGTCCGACGAGATCGAAGATCTCCACCGATTTTAATCCATCGGCTTTTACACAAAGCACATTACTGGTTGGATTAGGATAGATGGAAACAGTAACATGATGGTAATCATTCATGCCATCATAATGGGCTAAATCATGGATCACGGCAACGGCATCCAAATCGAATCCAGATGACGCGAAAGGTGTTGGCCATGGGTCGTTGACAGTATGGCCTTCCGAGTCGTAGGTGGCATATTCAGGATTGATACACCCCACGACATCCACCATTCGAACATGAGTAATGCTCATCTTATCAAGCAATGGATTGTCTTCAAGATCATCAAGGTCGAAGGGTGTCCCATAATAAGTATCATCACGGCCTGCAAAATTGTGAAGCAGACTTGGATCAATACATCCAAACCCTCCTATTTGTGTATCGTAAGGCACTTCCGTCAGTGAAGGAATACGAAAATAGTTGATTCCGTCAGAGCTCACTTCCACAAAAGCGAGTTCAAGGAAATGCATGCCAGGCTCTTGAGCCGATTCAAAAGCATTTTCAAACACGGCAAAATCGGGGCCTTCTTCATTGCATATGGGAGATGCAAATGTCACGACGGCATTTCCACCGTCTCCGAGACTAACTAACATGTTATCTGCCTTCCCCGTGCCATCGTTATCGACGCCATAAGAAGCGGTGCCTAAACTTGGATTGGTGATTTGCTGAGGTCCACGTTCGACGACGCAACTCGTAGCCCATCCAACAATCGTGGGCGAGTCGCAATGTATGGCGTCGCTGCCGTTACGGCTGGGTGCATATTGCGCCCAAACCGCGAATGGCAACATAACCATTAATATCAAAAGAAACTTTCTCATTTCACAACAAGTTTTGCAATTTGAGTTGCATTATCGTTATTCACCATGATGAAATAGACGCCGCTTTCCATCATCCTGGTATCGATACGAACCGTCTCACCTGCCATTGTCTCGCGGGTAACGGTGCTGACCATGTGGCCTTGCATGTCAAAGACCGAGATAACGCTAATTCCATTACTTTCAACGGTCACAAAAGTCTCGCCAAAAGAAGGATTAGGAAAGACCAACAGGGTGTTGCCCTGGGCTTCATCCAAACTCGTGAATGCACTGACAGGTTGCACATCCTGTTCCCAGACATAAGTCCAAGGCGCAATTTCAGTACCGCATGAAACATCACCCCACTTGATGAAGTCGCCATCGACTACAGGTTGTGTGTCGAAACCCAGCATGGCAGCTTCGCCATTCAGGTTGTACATGAAATATGCGCCAACCAAAGAAAGATCAAGTGTGCCATCCTGATAGGTAATGTCAGTCAACCAACTCCCATCAGCCTGGTAAGCAAAACGGGAATCCACCTCAGCTATTCCATCCATCACCTGCTTAACCGTCACGCTCTCTTCACTGAAGCGATAGCCCCATGCCAAAGCCGTGTTGGGTTCATTCCAGTTAACGCAGAACACCACTTCATTTTGACCATTGCCAATCCAAAACAAAACATCCGAAGGATCAATCGTAGCTTCGACAGCATAAGGATAAACGGCAACAACTTCTTTGGTCCACACCAAGGTCCACGGAGCGATTTCGGTACCACAGGACTCATCACCCCATTTCACGAAATCACCGTTGCTCACGGTTTGTTGATCAAAGCCCAACATGGCCATTCCACCATTGACGTTGAACATGTAATACATACCGACAAGACCGAGGTTGAGGATACCATCATTATAAGTGATATCGTTCAACCAACCGCCAGCTGCATCATAGGCAAAACGAGGATCAGCTTCCGCGATGTCATCCATGATTTGCTGAACGGTTACAGTCTCTTCGCTGAAACGGTAGCCCCAAGCAAGGCAGGTGTCCGGTTCGTTCCAGTTGACGGCAAATACGACTTCGTTTTCGCCTTCTCCGACCCAGTACCTAATGGCTTCCGGATCGATCGTGGCTTCTTCAGCCAAGGCATAGACGGGAGCCACTTCCTTTTCCCAGACATAAATCCAATTCTCAGGGTCGACCATGGTGCCGCAATAGGTGTCGCCCCATTTCACATAGTCATTGTTGACCAGCGTCTGAGCATCGAAGAAATTCCATGAAGGTTGACCATTGACTACATAAGAAACCCAGCCTGGTTCCGTGAGTCTCAAATCAAGAACACCGTCATTGAAGAAGATGTCATTGAGCCAATAACCATACTCGGAGCCGCTGGCATCAAAGCTAAAGCGGTAATCGGCTTCGGCGATGTCATCCATAACGTCCTTAATGGTGACGGTTTCGGCGGCAAAGCGGTAGCCCCAGGCCAAAGCCGTGTCGGGTTCAGCCCAGTTGACGATGAAGACCACTTCGTTTTCGCCTTCGCCAATCCAAAACTTAATGTTGGACGGATCAATCGTCGCATCTTGTTGAGCCGATACTTTGCCAGCAAAGAGAAAAATGAATCCAAAGAGGATTGAAAGGGTAAAGATTTTACGCATAATACTATAGTTTTAGTTTGACATGATTGGCATCCTTCTCAGGACAAAGGAAAGCATAAGGATTCCTCTATCCTTTCATCATGAAACTTCAAGGAAACAAGCAGGTAGCCCAAGGCCATGACCGGCTCCTATTCCCGGGAGCTTCATCATTCTAGACTTGAGGCAGGTCTTCTGACTTACGTCTGGCTCAACCGCCTTCCCATCGGACGGGCGTCCAACAGTGGCATAATGGCGAGCCTTGCGACGCTAACAGCAGCGGGAACTGTCCGGGATTCTCACCCGATTCCCTATTGAGCTATATAGCACCTCAATTCCGTTGCAAAGATATGTATTTTTCCAATTGTCGGTCAAACAATTGCAGTTTTTTTTCAGCAAGTCGTATAGCGAAAAAATCATTCCATCTCCAACTCGACATACTGATAAGTAAGGCGATCTCCACAGCATACTACAAGATAGCTAGGTGCCTCTTCTGTCGTGTTCAGGTTGTCCGTCATCACATAGCGCACGCCATCAAAGGTTTCTTCTTCGCGATGATGAAAATGGCCCATCAGGAAGAGGTTGACATCATTCTCACTCATCTGATGCATCAAGGCATATTGTTCGTCAAGAGGCAAGTTGGCGGCAGGTGTGGTCGTGTAGTCATAGTAGTTACGGAAGAGGCAGTTATGAGTACATACTATGCAATACCGGTACTGGCTACGGTCTTTCAACACATCAGAAAGCCATTCCAGCTGCCGTCTGCCATGCGTGCCATTGCCCGAGTCAAGGCAGATGATCAAATCCTTGGCACCGCTTTGCAAGTTGATGGTAATGCAATAAGTGGAAGTGTGGAAATAGTCCCTGTAATGCTCCCAACAGTCAAAATAAATGTCGTGATTGCCAATGATGGCATAACACGGGTCGTTTTCAGCCTGAACGTTCTCGTCATAAGCAATGGCATCCGTAACAGTCTGGAACGGGCGTTCTCCACTCTCGTTGGCGAGGTCGCCCAAAATGATGCCAAACTGCGCCTTAACGTCGTTGCGTTCAGCGGTCATAAAATTCTTCACACGCATACCGTCGTCGGTGACATGAACATCGGAACAAGCATAAAAACAATAATCGTCAGGCACGTCGTTCAGCACGAAAGCCGGGTTTTGCGCATTCCATTCCAACCAGGTCTCGACACGGGTCTCGGGGTCTTCGCCACCCGAAACGATTATACCGGGTATGTCCAAACGATTGCAAGAAGCGAACGTCACCGCCAATAAAACAAATAAAGCATATCTTGTTTTCATCTTTTCTCCTCCTTTTTAGAATTCATAACTTACTCCGACATGGACGAAACCTCCATCCCTAATGGACGTAAGATTCAGCACGCCTGCAGGATGAATGCCCGCTTTCGCCGTCACCCTTAAGTGATCATTAATTTGATAATAGCCTTTTAAACTATAGAAAAACAAAGTGAAACGTTCGATAACGAAATCATCGTAGTTAGAGATGCTAGCGCCGATATTCCACGGATGGCTGTCGTCGAACAAGTTGCCTTCGACAAGGAACATCACGTTCATAGGTTCAAATAGGGTGCCTTCTCCACCATGGATCCGTTGCGGGATCTCCGCCACATAACGGTTGCACAAACCGAACAAGAAGTTCCAGCGACGGTTGCGGTATCCCAATGACAAAGCGCCTGTAAACTCCTGCATGTTCAAGCTGGGAAACAAACGGTAGAGATAGCGGTTTTCGGCATATAAAGCTCCGTTTCTCGTTTCCACCAGGTTGACTTGTCCTTGAGCATTTAAGGCATAACGTTTAGAGGAGACACCCTCCACGCCCATGGTGACACGGAAATTCTCGGCGAGCTGGCAATCTGAAAGAATGGCTAACCCGCCCAAATGGCCTGTAGCGATATGGTAGTCATATACGCCATAGCCTCTCAATGTCCACTTGGCATCACCGCGTTGGGCGAAAGAAGCCAACGGGACAAGGAAGCAAAACAAAACAAACAGCTTTTTACTCATAAAAAAAGATATTGCGACAACGTTTTACAAATAATGCATCCGCGTCGTCAGTGTAATAAACGAAAGAATCAAATATCATTTCTTGGCCCAGAAAGTCTTAAAATCTTCGTAGTTCCTCGCAAGCAAATCAGGCACATTTAAAGAATACGGGCATTTGGAGTGACAGGCGTTGCAATGCAAGCAGCCTTCGATTTTCTTCATCTTTTCGGCCCATTCCTCGGTAAGATAGACTTCTAGTGGTGCACGACGAAGGAAAAGGCTCATACGGGCGCAGTCGCAAATCTGGATATCAGCCGGACACGGCATGCAATAGCCGCAGCCGCGACAAAAGTCACCGCTCAACTCCGCTCTTTCCTTTTCCACCTTACGCCACAGGGAGGAATTCATCTCGGGCGCGTTATCCTGATACGAGATGAACTCGTTGAGTTCGCTCTCCCTTTGGATGCCCCAGATTGGCAAAACGTGGTCAAACTGGTTCAGAAAAGCATAAGCCAGAGCAGAATCGTTAATCAATCCCCCTGCCATAGCCTTCATGCAGATAAAGCCGATATTGTGCTTGTAGCAGGCATCTACAATCTTTTGGTCATCCTCCGAAGAAAGATATGAAAACGGATACTGAATCGTGTCGTAGCAGTCGCGCTCAATGGCCTCTAACGCCACTGACTGACGGTGGTTGCTGATGCCGATAAAACGCACCTTCCCCTGACGTTGGGCCACCTTCATGGCATTGTAAAGACCCGATTTGTCACCCAAACGTGGACAAAATGGGGGATTATGAAATTGATAAATATCAAGATAATCCGTCTTTAAGTTGGTTAGGGTCGTATGGAGGTCTTTCCAGAAATCCTCTATCGTCAAGGCGCCTGTCTTGGAAGCGATGATGACCTTGCTGCGTCTGTCGCTAAAGGCGGCACCAATCTTTTCCTCGCTGTCGGTATAGAAACGCGCCGTATCATAGAAGTTGATTCCATTGGCGAAAGCCTTGTGAAGCAGATAGACGGCCGTCTTTTCGTCCACCCGCTGAATGGGCAAGGCTCCAAAACCATTTTTATTTACCTTCAGGCCTGTACGCCCTAAAACTATCGTTTTCATAATTAGAGATATAGCCAGAAAAGAATTATTTCCGTTACAAAAATAGAAAAAAATCTGAAAACGTTATCTTTGCAAAAATAATTCCAATGAAAATCCTCATAATCAACGGGCCAAACCTCAATCTTTTGGGCACAAGAGAGCCGGATATTTATGGTTCAACTTCATTTGAAGCCTTCCTTGACGAACTGAAAAAAAGATTTGCCAATCATCAGATTGACTTTTATCAAAGCAATCATGAAGGATGCCTTATTGATAAGCTTCAAAAAGCTGACAATCAATACGATGCCGTTGTCATGAATCCTGCCGCCTATGCTCACACCTCCATTGCCCTTGCCGATTGCATCCGTGCCATCCATATTCCCGTGATAGAAGTCCACATCAGCAATATCAGTCAACGCGAACCTTACAGGAGGCATTCCTATACAGCTGAAGCCTGTAAGAAATGCATTAGCGGAAAAGGGTTAGAGGGATACGCTTTGGCGATACAAAGCCTACTTTGAAAAACTGTTTTTCTTTAAGCTGCTGAAAGCGTTCATGCCGAACAACATGCTGTCAACGACGATACCACGACGATAGATGCAACTCACACGGTGATGCTCGTTCGTCTTACGTTTCTTACGCAACATGCCTATACGGCCATAAAAAGCGAAATGCGCTTTGAACACGGCAATAAAGTCGGCCCAGCCGCCTTCAAACAAGAATTTCAGAGCCGCCACCCAATCGAGAAAGATCCGTAAGAAAATGACTGGGAAAACATGTCCTGAAGGCAGGTTCTTCAACAAAAGCGACAAGTTATTCCTGAAATTGAGGAATGTCTTCCGTGGAGAGTTCTTCGGCAAGGTGCCGCCACCGATATGATACACCTTCGACTGAGGGCAGCAATACACCTTATATCCTGCATTCTTGATACGCCAACAGAAATCGATCTCCTCCATATGAGCGAAGAAGGAATCGTCGAGACCTCCTTGCGAGAGAAAGATGTCGGAACGAACAAACATGCAGGCTCCCGTGGCCCAAAACACCTCCATAGGCGAATCGTACTGCCCTTCGTCTTTTTCAAGATGTTGGAAGATGCGCCCACGGCAGAAAGGATAGCCAAAGCGATCAATAAAGCCTCCTGAGGCACCTGCGTATTCGAACTCATCCTTATGATGATAGGACAGGATCTTCGGCTGACATGCCGCAATAGTGGCATCGCTATCCATCAATTCGACAACAGGACGTATCCAATCGGGTGTGACTTCAATATCGGAGTTGAGCAGGACAAAATACTCGGCTTCGACCTGTTTCAGAGCAAGATTGTAACCCGTGGCAAATCCGCCATTCGTCTCATTCAGAATCAACCGAATAGAGGGATAATTCGCCCGCATAAACTCAACGGAATCATCCGTCGAGGCATTGTCAGCCACGATGACCTCCGCCAAGTGCTCACTGGTATGGCGCAGCAATGAGGGAAGAAACTCTTCCAACATCTTCCTGCCATTATAATTCAATATGACCACTGCGACTTTCTTCATGCTCTCTTGTGTTTCCAGCGGCGGTGGGACCACAGCCAGTTATCAGGGTTCTCGTTGACAAAACGCTCTATCATCCTCGCATATTGTTCTGTGATATATCCCGTTTCCGTGTTTATCGGCTGATCGGTAATCTGCTTAAAGCATACCTCATAGCGGCCTCTCCCCACCCTATTCATCTCGACAAACACGACGGCATAGTCCAGGCTCTTCGCCATTCGCTCCATACCTGTGAACCAGCAGGTGTCTTGGTGCAGGAATTCTGTCCAGTAATCGCTCTCTACACCTCGAGGCGACTGATCGGCGACAATGAAACAGATGTTGCAGTAATCCTTGCGTTTCACCAATTCGCGAAACGCCGTCCTTGACTCAATCATCTGTTCCATATCGATATGATAATTGGTTCTTATATCAAGCATAAAAGCATCAAAAGCAGGGTTTTCCACTCGCTTGTAGATGGCCGACACCTTATGTTGTGTAAACCGATGCATCAGCTTGCCAAACCACTCCCAGTTGCCCGAATGAGGCAAGGCGACAAAAAGGCTCTTATTCCGATCATACAGGCTTTGAACCACCTCGGAATTTTTAAAGGTGACCCGTTTAGCAAGCCTGTCAGAATCTTGGGTCAAGATCTTACAGACTTCGAAAACAAGGTCGCACAGATTCCGATAGAACCGTTTCTCAATCTTTTTTATCTCTTTCTCATCCTTATCCGGAAATGAATTCAGGAGATTGGACCGCACGACTCTTCTTCTATACCTGACGATATGATAAACGATAAAACAGACAACATCAGACTTGACGTAAAGCAACCAGAAGGGCAATATGGCTTGCATATAGGCCCATAGTTTCACCACGCCATAGCCAATCCGTTTCATAAATATCATCTCGGATTATCGTACAAGTCACTTGCCTTCTTGCCCCACATGTCTTCATAGTCGGTCTGGTCTACGCCTTGGTCATAACCTTCGCCATAGGTGCGCGAATAGATTTCGAGTCGCCAGCGTGGGTTGTTCAGTTCGCCGATGATGTCGGAATGAATCAGATGATAGTCGTTGGTACTGTCATCTTTGGCCATGAACACGGCACGTTTGTTGTGCTGATTGCCGACTTCATAATAATGCCAGATCTCGTAGGGATAAGCACCTGGTTCGTTCGGACTCTCCACAATCTGGTCGGGTTGGCCATACTTCAGGAACATATAACCTCTGTCGGTACGATACCCTGGATAAGCCATCGTGCCGTAGGAAGCGTTGACCCTTTTCACGGCATTCAGATAATCCACCCATCCCTGACGTGGATTTTGCGGCGCACGGGCGCACCAGAAATTATAAAGGAACTGCTTCATGGTATTGGCATCCTTTGTCTTCACCAAAGAAATCAGGTAATTGCGTTCCGTCTCAGAGCATATGGGATCAAGATATAGAAGGTACTGACGCAACGAATCCACATTCTGTATATTCGAGACGAAAGTGTTCTTCACGTCAATAGCACTCAAATCTTGCATATTGTAACTGGCACCCGGATTGCTTCTTTGGAAGAAAGCACTGCTCGAAGCCAGCAAAGCGTTGTTACGGTCACGCATCTCGACGACCAGATAATAATTGCCAGAAGGCAGCGTGGAAATATCAATGGAAGTCAGCAATGGAGAAGCGGTACCGACATCATAACGCTTCGAAAATGTCATATTGTTGATTTTGGCAGATGATTCATATGACTCGATATGGTAGGTAACCAAATATTTGCCTTCAGAATACAACTTATTGCTATTGTATAGCTCAGCATAGAAAGTGAGTTTCTGATCAGAAGCTGAATAGTAAGGATAGACGCGAGGCACAAAGTCGTAACCGCTCTTGGTACAAGCCGACTGTTTCGTTGCCTTATGGTACGAATCAACGAAGAAAATGTCTGAAACACTGGGGGATGCATTAGGAAAATCCACAGTAACGGTCTGCTCACTCCTGAAAGGAAGCTGTTTCTTATTGTTCAAGTCCATCACCATGACTTCCATCTGATATTCGCCATTGGGCAACGAAAACCGCTGCTGGTCAATAAAGGCTCCTGACAAGGACGTCGTGTCATTGACCACAGGACTATCCAGTGCTATTTTAGAGAAATTACACACTGTTTCGCCTTGTTTGAAAATTGTAGTTATTTCCACGCTGGCTTTAAACTTTCCCGGTTGAAATTCCTTGTATACCGCTGTGCGGGAGTCGAAGGCGAGTGCATTTTCGACATAGGGAGTAAGCCCCGGCGCATCGTAAGCAACCGTCGAAAGGAACGACTTCAAGACCTTACCCTGTCCAAATGAGGCAACAGAAAGTAGGATGGCAACCGATAATAACAACTTTTTCATGACATTTATTTTTTTTAATTCTTTGACAAAGATAAGATGACTCCGATTTTAAATAGTATCTTTTATGTAATTCGTTTCTCTCAAAAATCAACAAATTCTCTATACTACATTCATTATAAACCACTTACCATTTATTCTTCATATAATTCAGGAGGCTATGTTCTACACTCTCTTCCGTTTGCATGACGCTTTGGATTTTACGTGTACGCCGGTTGACTCCGCTATACGAAATGCCTTCCAATGCTGCAATCTCAGCATCATTCAGACCAAGCAGTGCTAATGCGCAATAACGCAAATCGTTAGTAGAGAGTGCAGGATAATCTTTAAGCAACTGAGAAGAAATATCAGGGAAATGGGAGTTTAGGGCACGAACCAGATCTATAAAATCAAGCTCTTTAAGCTTCAGTTCTGGGTATAGGCTTGCGCTCTTGATCATGATATCCTTGCCTTCCACTGATTGACGGATTTTTTCACAGACAGGACTATGGACGAACCCTTCCCACGCCATATCGAAATCCACTTTTTGATTGTGTTCCAGCTTTTGACGCGTCTGATCCAACTCCAGCGTCACCGACTCCAGTTCCTTGTCTTTGTCAAGATTCTCCTGTTTGTGTTTCGCTTCTATCGTGACAATCTGTTTCTCAATATGACTGATCCGGTTTCGGTTTCTCATAATAATGTAAGCCAAAACCGCCAAGAAAAGCAGCAAGACCAGCAACAGCCAGCCTATTGGCACTCTATCCGCATCGTCCGTCTCTGCAACGCTGTTTTGCAACTGTTCGTCCGCCTGTTTACACAGGAACTCTATCTCCATCTTGTCTGAAGCCAAATTCGATTCGTTCAGCGAATTGCCCACATAATAACGGGTATAGAGCATCTCTTTCTGCAAATCGCCTTTGTTGCGATAGATTTCCGAGAGCTTGGCAGCTGCATCGGCACGAGCGAAACGGTCACCGTTTTCAAACGACTGTTCCAGACATATTGCAGCAGAATCATACTGCATCATGCCGAACAACAAGGCACCAACGGAATGGACAGTGTAATCCCAGTTGCTGTGATGCATGTCCTCTGCCTTTTTGAATTCTGCCAAAGCTTTATCATAGTCTTTGTCCGCCTGATAGATGGCACCCAAGTTACGCAACATAGCAGCGCTTGCCGAGGTGTCGTGCACCTGCATAAACAACAAATAAGCATCCTGGAAAGACTCCGATGCCAGAGCGTTCAGCCCATAATAATACAAGATTTCGCCTAAACGGGTATGGGTCAAGGCCGTGAAACGTTCTTTGACAGGGTCTCCTTCTGCTACTTGGGTCGTCATCACCATCAAAGCACGAAGATAATGCTTTGTGGCAGACACAGGCTGCTCCTGCAATGATTCCTGAGCGCCTTTATAATATAGCGATTTTGCCAGCAAAAACTGAAGGTCATCGTCATGACCAAATTGAGTGGCGAGGCTGTCGTAAAAAGCAAGAACGGGCGTCAGATCCGGACTTTCAGTCGTCATGCTGCGGGTCTTATACTGAGACTCGACAAAATAAAGCATCCATTCGTTTCGGTCCAGATCGCTCCACGAATTGAAATCGGGTCGGGACGCCAACTCCTTTAAGGCTTCGTTAGCAGCTGGAACATCGACATTCATCTGTTCTGCAATAGAATGCAGTTCTTCGAAGTGATGCGGGGCGTTTTGTGGCGTGAAAGCCTGATGCGGCTTGGAACAAGCACAACAAAGCATACCCAAGAGACAACAAAACCCTATTATGGACTTCCTTTTCATCTATATTGAAGACGATATTAATTTGCAAAAATATGAATTTTTCGGAAAAAGAGAAAAACGAGGGATTATCTGACGATGATCCCTAACGCTCGCCGCGGGGGCCCAGCAAACCTCAGACCAGCGCCTTCGCGCCGGTTTTTATACCCTAAAGCCATCATGAA
>CAMJQC010000031.1 GCA_946407975.1 uncultured Bacteroidales bacterium | reverse complement strand
ACTCGCCTTGCGTCATGTGCGGTCAGTGCGTCCAGGTTTGCCCTGTCGGCGCCCTGAGTGAAGTGGATGACACCCGTAAGGTCATCTCCGCTATCAACAATCCTAAGAAGACCGTCATCGTCAACACCGCTCCTGCAACGCGTGTCGCCCTCGGTGAAGAATTCGGCATGCCTGCCGGTTCCATCGTCACCGGACAGATGGCCGCCGCTCTGCGTCGCCTTGGTTTCGACTATGTGTTCGATACCGACTTCGCAGCCGACCTTACCATTATGGAAGAAGGCACCGAGCTCCTCGGTCGTATCAGCAAGTTTATGGCTGGCGACAAGAGCGTCCGTCTGCCTATCATGACTTCCTGCTGCCCAGGTTGGGTGAACTTCTTCGAACACTTCTTCCCGGATATGCTGGATGTGCCTTCAACAGCCAAATCGCCTATGCAGATGTTTGGCGCTATCGCCAAGACCTACTGGGCTCAGAAGATGGGTATCAAGAGAGAAGACCTCGTCGTCGTCTCCATCATGCCTTGCTTGGCTAAGAAATGGGAATGCACGCGTCCTGAGTTCGCCGTCGACGGCAACCCGGATATCGACTACGTGCTTTCAACCCGTGAGCTGGCCCGCTTGATCAAACAGTTCAACCTGAACCTGAAAGACATGCCTAGCGAAGACTATGACGATCCGCTCGGCGAATCAACAGGTGCTGCTGTCATCTTCGGTGCTACCGGTGGTGTTATCGAAGCTGCTACCCGTACTGCTTATGAGGTGTTCACTGGCAAGAGCCTCGACAAGGTCGAGTTCAAGGAACTCCGTGGCCTCGAAGGCGTCCGCGACGCTTGGGTCGACTTCAACGGTACTCCAATCCACATTGGTATCGCTCACGGTCTGGCCAATGCCCGTAAGCTCCTCGAGAGAGTGCGCGAAGGCAAGGAAATGTTCCATGCTGTCGAGGTCATGGCTTGCCCCGGCGGTTGCATCGGCGGTGCCGGTCAGCCTTACCACCATGGCAACAGCGAGATCATCAAGAAACGTTTCGATGCCATCTATCGTGAAGACGAAGGCAAACCGATCCGTAAGTCACATGAAAACGCTTCCGTCAAGAAGCTCTATGCTGAATTCCTTGGTGAGCCTTGCGGTCACAAGTCGCATGAACTGCTGCACACCCACTATTTCGACAAGTCTGACAAAGTTGAGATCAGTGAGTAATTGTATAATTGAAAATTAAGAAAGGAAATAATTATGGCAGTTATCAAATTATCAGAATCCAAGATACAGTTTGTCAAGAACGTTTGCAAAGAGTATGGCAACAATGCTGGTGAAGTCATCAACGTGCTGCACAAGGTCCAGGGCGAGTTCGGTTATTTGCCGGCTGAAGTCCAGGAACTCGTAGCTGAAGAGCTGCACATCCCGGTTTCCAGAGTCTTTGGCATCGTTTCGTTCTATTCCTTCTTCACCATGACGCCTAAAGGCGAGCATCCGATCAGCGTTTGCTTGGGTACCGCTTGCTATGTGCGTGGTGCTGAAAAGGTCTTGGACGAAATCAAGCGTATCCTTGGCATCAACGTCGGTGAGGTTACTCCCGATGGTAAGTTCTCACTGACTTGCCTCCGCTGCGTCGGCGCTTGCGGTCTGGCTCCTGTCATCGAAGTCGGTGACAAGGTCTATGGCCGTATGACCCCCGATCGCGTCAAGGAAGTCTTGGCTGAGTACAAATAAGCCGCACACCTATTATAATTAATAGGTATAAAAAGGCTCCGCTTCAATTGAAACGGAGCCTTTGTTATTTTTCGATGAGAGAGGCACTAGCCTTTAATAGCCGAAGCCAAGGTTTTTCCAAGGCCATAAAGTCTGTCAATGTCTTCATCGCGGATAGGCGCGCCTTTGACTTCAACGCTCTCAGCTACGAGGTTCCACTTGCCTTCTTCGGCAAATTTGGCCAAGGTCTTCACTCCGCCGCCGCTCCAACTCATGCCGCCAAACAGCCCATAGCATTTGTCCTTCGGCTTAAACTCATTGATTTCATGGACGAGCAGCGTCATGTTGGGAAACATGTTGCCATAGTGGGCGCAGGCGCCGATGATGACGCCTTTGTATTTCCAGATGTCGCTCATGATGAAGGAGACTTCAGTCTTGGCGACATCGTACACCTTTATTTCCTTGATACCGGCGTCGGCAGCACCACGGGCGATGATGTCGGCCATACGGGCGGTGTTGCCGTGCATAGAACCGTAAACGATAACCAATCCTTCTTCACTTTCTTGCTTGCTCCATTGCGTGTATTTGTCGAGCACCCAGGCGATATTGCTGCGCCAGACGAGGCCGTGTGAAGGGGCAATCATTTTGATCTCCAGTCCTCCAAGTTTCTCAATGGCTTTCAAGGCTTGCATGGCCACTTTGCCGACGATGTTGGCATAGTAGCGGCGCATGTCGTCTTCATAAAATACCAGGTTCACCTGGTCGTCAAAGATGCCGCCATTCAAAGCACCAAAGCCACCAAAGGCATCGTTGGAGAAGACGATCTTGCTGTTTTGTTCATAGGTCACCATCGACTCAGGCCAGTGTACCATCGGCACCATGAAGAACTGAAGGGTATGGCAACCTAGGCTGAGGGTCTCGCCTTCGGCGACGACCTTTTTGTTTTCAATAGGGCCATAGAAAGCCTCCAATGGACCAAAGGTCTTTGCGTTACCAACCACCTGTATATCAGGATATTCTCTCAGTACTGCTGCGATGCTGCTGCTGTGGTCGGGTTCGTCGTGGTTAACGATGAGGTAGTCGACCTTACGGTCTCCCAGGATAGCCTTGACATTCTGCAGGTATTCGCCAAAGAAGTTGGCCTCCACCGGGTCGATGAGGGCGACTTTCTCGTCGATGATGAGGTAAGAGTTATAGGAAACGCCGTTGGGCAGCTCCATGTGGTTTTCAAAAAGCTCCGTATGGCGGTCGTTGACGCCAACGTAGTAGATGTTGTTGGATAAGTTAATGTGCATGTCGGATTGGGGAGTTACAATTTGTTCTTCAGGTTTTGGGTTCAGGTTGTTTACGGCACAAGTCATGACGGGCTGCGACTCGTCAATGAGTTCTTCAAAATCTGCTTTTCCGTGTTTGCAGAGCGGACATTCGAAGTCATCGGGCAGTTCGTCGCCTTCATAGACATAACCGCAGACCTTGCAGACCCAACGGCGTTGACCACTCTTAGGTTCTGCCTTGGGTTTGGGCTTGATGTTGTCTTGGTAATATTGATAGGTGAGGGTGGGTTTGTCGGAGAGGACTTCGGCATCGATCACATCGGCGATGAACATGGTGTGGGTGCCGAGGTCGATGCTTTGTGACAGACGGCAGGCGATGTAGGAGTTGGTGAACTTGGGCACATAAAGCACGTGCGTCACACTACGTTGTTCTTCGGAACAATCGGCGAATTTGTTCAGGTCGCGCCCCGACTGAAAGCCGAAGTGCTGGATGACGCGCATGGGTGTCTCCGTCGTTAGGACGGAGATGTTGAACACGCCAGAGTCCTTGATCATGTCGTGTGTCAGGTTCTTTTTGTTGACATTGACCGAGATGCGCAGCGGGCTGTCGGTGACCTGCATCACCGTGTTGACGATGCATCCGTTCTCCTTGCCATCGAGACTTGTGGTGAGCACATAGAGTCCGTAGCCGATATTAAATAAGGCTCTGTTATCCATTCGGGATGATTTATGGAAAAAGAAGGGACTGAATCAAAATCAATCCCTTCTTGTACCTGGTTGTTTTTCTTACATGGGTGAGAAGCTGTCCTTGCCGATGCCGCAGAGAGGGCATGACCAGTCGTCAGGAAGCTGTTCGAAAGGCGTGCCAGGAGCAATGCCGCTATCCGGATCACCTTTTTCTGGGTCATAGATATAACCGCAGACGTCACAAACGTACTTTTGCATGATGTTTGGTTTTATGTGTTGTTAATTAGTTTTCTCTTGGTTTCTTCTCAGGTATTGCAATCTTTCAAGCACCTTGATATCTTCTTTCTTGTTGGCTTTGCCTTTGAAATCAGCGATGCTGTTGAAATTGTGTTTTTCCATCCATGCTTTCATCTCATTGAGCATCGTGCCGATGTATGCCAGACCATGGTGATACAGCGTACTGCAGATTTGGACGCTTGTAGCGCCGGCCAGGATCTGCTTGATGACATCTTCGGCGGTATAGACGCCTGTCGAAGCGGATAGCTCGCAAGACACCTGCTGGCTGGTGGCCAGAGAGATGTAACGCAAAGTGCAGCTGTTCTCTTCCTTTACAGAGAGCGCATTGCCAGGAACGGCTTTCATCTCGTTGACGTCGATGTCGGCATTGTAGAAACGGTTGAAGAGTACCACGGCCTTAGCACCATTCTGTGCCAACTGGTTGACCATGGCGCAGATGTTGGTGAAGTGGTCGCCGATCTTCACGGCTACAGGAATGCTGATGCATTTCTTGACCTGTGCAAGAATGTCGAAATACTCTTGCTCGATGTCTTTAGGGTGAAGGTTGATGTCGAAAGGCGAGATGGAGATGTTCAACTCGAGCGCATCGGCGCCTGCATCTTGGAACTTCTTGGCGATGCTGGTCCATTCTCCTTTGTCGGTGCAGTTGATGCTGGCGATGACAGGGATGCTGACAGCGGCTTTCGATTCCTTGATGAGACGGGTGTAAAGATCGATTTCATTGCCTCTGACATAGGTGTGGAGGTATTGCTGCATCTCGGGGTTCATGTTGTAGAGCTCGTCGTTGAATCCTTCTTCCTTCTTGATGTCGGCAAGAATCTGTTCTTCGAAGATGGATTTGAGCACGACGGCGCCAGCGCCCGCTTTCTCACAATTGACCACGCCTTCGACAGTAGCGGTGAGCGTGGAACTGCTGACGATGAGCGGATTCTTCAGTTTGAGTCCGAGATAGGATGTTGTTATGTCCATAATAGCTTGTTTTATCAGGTTGATTTGTCAGCAAAGATAGATTATTTTTCAATCCATTGTGCTTGATGCCCGGGAAATATAACCTGAAAATTGCCTGCTGAACGAATTAATAGTTTTCTGCCTTGATCTGGAAGAACGACTGCGGGTGGTTGCACACGGGGCAGATTTGCGGTGCTTTCTTGCCGATGACGATGTGCCCGCAATTGTTGCATTGCCAAATGGTATCGCCTTCGCGTGAAAATACGATGCCGTCTTCGATGTTCTTCAAGAGCTTCAGATAGCGTTCTTCGTGTTCTTTTTCAATTTTGGCAACCATCTCGAAGAGAACGGCGATTTTGGTGAATCCTTCTTCACGGGCGGTTTTGGCCATTCCAGCGTACATGTCAGTCCATTCGTAGTTTTCGCCTGCGGCGGCGTCTTTCAGGTTGGTCGGGGTGTCCGGCACATCGCCGTCGTGTAAGAGCTTGAACCATATCTTGGCATGCTCTTTTTCGTTGTTAGCCGTCTCTTCAAAAAGGTCGGCGATTTGATTGTAACCTTCTTTACGAGCCTTAGAAGCGTAATAGGTGTACTTGTTGCGAGCCATCGATTCTCCTGCAAAAGCGGCTTGCAGATTGGCTTCTGTCTTTGATCCTTTTAATTCCATAGTGAATGATTTTTATTGTTAGTTGTTTAAGTGTTCTTTGCAAAAACGGCAGGTACCGTAATAGAACAGTTTGATATCGTTTATTTCGAAATCTGAATTCTCAACCTTTTCCAATTCCGGAAAGGGGAGGTCGAAAATACGTTTGCATCGCACGCATTTGAAATGAGCATGATGCGTCATGACGGCATCGTAATGCGTCGCGTTGTCGTCGGTGACAAAGCTATCGATGAGCCCTTTCTGTGAAAACAAGGTCAGCGTGTTGTAAATGGTGGTCTTTGAAAGAGTGGGGATACTGGTGGACAACGCTTCGTGGATGATCTCAACAGTAGGGTGGGTGTGATGCTCCGTCATGTATCTCAAGATGGATACACGCTGAACGGAAGGACTTATCCCTTTGGCTTTCAATATGTCAGACAGGTTGAGATTCATAGAATTGAAATAATTACAAATTTGAAGTTTTTGCAAACTTACAAATAATAATCATATATCAAAGTGTTGAATCATTTTTTTTGTTCAATTTCGTATTTTTGTACACTTTTTTAGAATTAAGTCAAGTAAGCGCATTTAGGTATGTTTGAGAAGCGGATCAAAGTGAAGGATGAAGACAATGTTGAATTGCCGGCTTATATTCCGAAGAAACATTTGAAGAAATTCGTCGCGATTGATTTTGAGGCGGCCAATGGCGCTGTGACCAGTGTGTGCAGCATGGGTCTCGTCATCGTGAAGCACAATCGTATCGTGGACCGGTTTTATAGCCTGGTACATCCTGTTCCAAACCATTATGATTTTTATACCACCAAAGTGCATGGCATCTCCTATAAAGATACGGATACCGCAGAGCTGTTTCCTGAGGTTTGGGAAAAAGTAGCTGATAAGGTGAATGGATTGCCTTTCGTTGCCCATGGAAAATCCTTTGATGAGCGTTGTCTGAAAGCCTTGCACGAGCTGTATCATATTCCGTATCCCGATTATCCTTTTTATTGCACGCATCTTGGATCGGAATATCTTGTCCCCAATTTGGAAAACCACAAACTGCAGACTGTGGCCAAGCATTTCGGCTTTGAGATGGAGCATCATCACAATGCTTTGGCCGACGCTGAGGCTTGTGCTGTCATTGCTATGAACATCTTTTAAGTGTTTTTTTTTCTTTTCTAAATTTTTTCTGCATTTGATTGTAAGAATGCGTTTTGATTTGATTTATTACTTATCTTTGACGCATAATATGACTAAATCGTTTTTCCTATGTTCGAAATTTTAAAGAAAGAAACCTTTGCAGCTGAGACATACCTCATGGATGTCAATGCGCCTCGAATTGCACATTCGGCTTTGCCAGGACAGTTCCTTATTGTCAGAATGGAAGAGAATTCGGAACGAATTCCTTTGACTATTAGCGACTACAATCGCGAGAAAGGCACCGTGACCATTGTCTTCAAGGCAATAGGCGAGTCAACGAGGAAAATGGCCGAATACAAGGTCGGTGACGGTTTCGCCGATGTAGTGGGTCCTTTAGGTAAGCCTTCTGAGTTTGTCAACATGACGGCTGAGGAATTGCGCAAACGCAGTTTTGTCTTCATAGGCGGTGGCGTGGGCATTGCGCCTATTTATCCGCAAGTCAAGTGGCTTTATGAACATGGCTGCATGTCCGACTGCATCATCGGCGCCCGTACGAAGGATCTGCTTATTTTTGAGAAGGAGCTTTCGAGCGTTAGCAACCTGTATGTCACTTCCGACGACGGCTCGACGGGTCGCAAGGGTTTGGTGACAGACGTATTGCGTCAACTCGTGGCTAGTGGCAAACAATATGACGAAGCCGTGGCCATCGGCCCGATGATCATGATGAAGTTTGCGACCAAGACTTGCGAAGAGCTGGGCATCCGTTGCACGGTATCGCTCAACTCCATCATGGTGGACGGCACTGGAATGTGTGGCGCTTGTCGTGTGAGCATTGGCGGAAAGACAAAGTTCACTTGCATTGACGGTCCTGAGTTCTTGGGTAGCGAGGTGGACTTTGACGGCGCTATGAAACGTCAAGCCATGTATAACAACGTGGTGACACGCAAGCAGCTCGAGGCAGAAGAAAAGGCCGAGGGACATAAATGTCACATCGGTGGCATTTCTGAAGAAGGTTTTGACAAAAAGCATAGGGTGCCGGTTCCGGAGCAGAAGCCTGAAATTCGTGCCCATAACTTTGACGAGGTTTGCTTAGGCTATTCTGCCGACATGGCCATCATGGAAGCGCAGCGTTGCCTGAACTGCAAGAACCCGCAGTGCGTGGAGCATTGTCCCGTCAATGTGAATATCCCAGGGTTTATTGCACGTGTGGCCAAAGGTGACTTCGAAGGGGCCGCTGGCGTCATCAGCTGTGACTCGGCGCTGCCGGCTGTTTGTGGCCGTGTCTGTCCGCAGGAATCACAATGCGAAGGCAGTTGCGTGATGGGTAAGAAATTCGAGCCTATTGCCATCGGAAAATTGGAGCGTTTTGTGGGTGACTATGCCATTGAACATGACTTGCATTTTGACAATCCGGGTCTCAAGAACGGACATAAGGTGGCTATCATCGGTAGCGGACCTTCGGGCTTGACGTGCGCCAAGGATTTGCTCTCCATGGGATACGACGTGACGATCTTCGAGGCATTGCATGAGCTCGGTGGCGTGTTGGCCTATGGCATCCCTTCATTCCGTCTGCCGAAAGATACGGTCGTGAAGAAAGAAGTGGAGAGCGTACGCCGTCTGGGAGCGAAGTTCGAGAAAGATGTCGTTGTAGGTCGTACCATCACCATCGACGAGCTGATGCACCGTGAAGGTTTTGATGCTGTCTTCGTAGGCTCTGGCGCAGGTTTCCCGATGATGCTTAACGTGCCTGGAGAAAACCTCTGTGGTGTGGTTTCCGCTAACGAGTTTCTGACCCGTAACAACCTGCTCTTTGCCTATAAGCAAGGCTTCGAGACTCCGAATTTCGTCGGAAAGAAAGTCGCAGTGGTCGGTGGCGGCAATGTCGCCATGGATGCTGCCCGTACGGCCTTGCGTCTCGGCTCAGAGGTGCATATTGTCTACCGTCGTTCCGAAGCTGAGTTGCCCGCTCGTGTGGAAGAAGTACATCATGCCAAGGAAGAAGGCGTGCTGTTCGATTTGCTGACAGCTCCCGTCGAGGTGCTTGGCGATGAAAATGGCTGGGTGAAAGGCTTTAAGTGTGTCCGCTGCGAACTGGGCGAGCCCGATGCTTCAGGCCGTCGCAGCCCCGTCCCGATCAAAGGATCCGAGTTTGTCCTGGATGTCGATATGATCATCATGGCATTGGGCACCTCTCCGAACCCGCTGATCGGAAGCACGACGCGCAATCTTGATTTGAATCGCAAGGGCTGTATCGTTGCCGATGATATGGGCGTTACCTCGCGTCCAGGCGTCTTTGCTGGTGGCGATGCCGTCAGTGGCGCCGCTACGGTCATCTTGGCTATGGGTGGCGGTAAGAAAGCCGCTAAAGCCATTGACGAGTACATCAAGAGCCTGCCTAAGAAATGAGAATCAATACGATTCCAAAATTAAAGCCGACCATCTGGCCGGCTTTTTTCATTCTTTGATTTCGACATAGAACACCGTTGGGTCATCGTCTTCGACGAAGTTGTCGTCGGTGTAATACTGTCCCGGTTTGTCTTCGTCTTGGAAGAGCAGGAGCGTCACCTTCTTGAAGGGGATAGGCTGTCCTTGACGGCTGTATTTCTCAATGTCGGTCTCGGTCAGACCTTCCATCTTCATCATTTTGAGCATCATGGCAAGGTCGAGGTCAACGTTGAGCAGTTCTTCTTTCCATTCGATGCTGATGACAGCGGTGGTGTAGAGTTTGAAATTCTTGACTTCTATTTTTTTCATTGTGGTTGATATTTCAGACTTCAAAGATGCTAAAAAAAAGTGTAAATAGGGAACAATTATCTTGGAATTTGTAATCGTTTATTTTGAATTGATTATTTTTGCAAATGAATAATGATGGAGCGTTGTGTAGAAAAATGATTTTCACGTTTATAAGTACATTGTTTTTGGTTTGTTGTCTTTTCAGTTTGTTGAAAAGGGCCAGTATGACAAATGCTGCTAACGGACTGCAAACTGCAATAAAGGTATGTGAAAAAAACGTAGGAATGGAGAAACTGCCCCAAACTTTCCAGCGTTGTAATGCATTAGCCCCAGTGTAGATTAAGTAAAACAAAATTTCACTTCAAGGGGCGGTCGTAAGGCTGCCCCTTATAAATTCAATAGGTCATGAATGAGATAGATGCTTTTTATAACAGTGGTGTTGAGATAGGGCGCTTGGAACGCGGTCTTGGCAAGGTGGAGTTTTACCGCACGAAAGAGATTTTGCGAAATTATATCTGCAAAAAGAATTCCGTGATTTACGATGTTGGAGGAGGCGTCGGCGCTTATTCTGCCTGGTTGGCAAAAATGGGCATGAAGGTTTCGCTGGTTGAACCTGCAGAAGTGGCTGTCGCATATGCGAAAGCTAATATGAAATCGGATTGCAGTTTCGACTGTGAAGTGGGTGACGCCAGATGCTTGAGTTTTCCCGACGACAGTGCAGATGTCGTGCTGCTTATGGGTCCGCTCTATCATCTCAGGGATAGGAAGGAACGCATAAAGACATTAGCCGAGAGCCGTCGTGTACTGAAAAAAGGAGGTTTGATAGTCTGTGCCGGCATCTCGAGATACAGTTCAGCAACCTGGGCGCTTTCCGTGTATGGGGTGAAGAACAATTTCCTCGATGATGACATCTATTTTGACATGCTTATTAAAGAAATTACTTCCGGAGATCATATTCGTCCCAAGGAATACCCCTTGATTTTGCCTGAAGCGTATTTCACTACGGTGAAAGAGATGACGTTGGAGATAGGGGAGGCAGGCTTCTCGGTGATGGGTTTCCATGCTGTTGAAGGTTGTATTTGGATGACGCCGTGTTTGGAAGAGAAGTGGACTGACGAAAAAAGCCGTGAACGGTTGCTTGAGCTGGTCCGAATGACAGAACATGATGAGGAAATGGCAGGCATGAGTCCGCATTTTCTCGTGGTCGCTCGAAAAGACTAAACGCTATAGTCCAAATGCTTCTTTTCCAGGATAGTGGAACTTGGTTTTAGCGATGGCCTGCGGATAAACGAAATAAACTACGTTTCCCTCTGCACATAGTATGCCGCGGCCGTCAAACAGTTTTGCATCAAAGGCGTATTGGTGCTCGGTGACTTTTTCTTTTATCTTGGCTGTCACGGTTATCGTTCCACTATCAATATGGACAGGTTTCAGATACTTGACATTGAGTTCTGAGGTGACACCGCTTGTCTCAAGAAAGGTCTGTAGGGCCCAGAAACTGATTTCATCGAGCAGGGTGGCGATAATGCCTCCGTGCAGAATATTGTTCCATCCTTGGTAATCGTGAGTGGGTGTCCATTGGGCAGAGACAGTATCGTCATTCTTTTCAAATTCAAGTTTTAAGCCGATGGGGTTCTTGTCGGAACAGCCAAAACAATTGTAGCCAGGTAAATGGTTGTATGGATTGTGGAGAATCATGCCAAAATAATTAGGCTGCAAAGATACTTTTTTTTGTACTTTTGTGGCGTCAATCGGTGCGGAATCCGCTCAAAAGGGAACCGGGTGCAAATCCCGGACAGTTCCCGCTGCTGTGAGTCCTGCTGCTGCCGTGTCAACGATGCCACTGTTTTTAGCAAACGGGAAGGCGATACGGCTAGGGGCGAGTCAGAAGACCTGCCGATGATTCATAACGGCTTTCGGGAAAAAGATGAAATGGTTTAAAATCATAGGATTGCTGTTTTTCGGCACGATGTCGTTGGTACTTTATGGCCAGGACACCATCAACTTGAATGAGGCGGAAGTGAGGGGCGAGGCTATCAGGCAGGCGGAGATCAAGCCTTTGCTGGTGCGTAAACTCGACACTTTGGTCTTGGAGTCGAAGAGCACGTCAACCCTTTCGCAGTTGCTTATACAACATAGCCCTGTTTTTATCAAAACCTATGGCCCGGGCGGTCTTTCCACGGCTTCATTCCGAGGCACAACAGCGAGTCACACGCTGGTGATGTGGAACGGATTCCAGTTGAATGCTCCGAATTTGGGTCAGGTCGATTTTAGTACCATCCCTGTTTTTTTGGCCGATGATGTCAACCTGAAATGGGGCAGTGGCACTTCCGATAATAGCGGCGGACTTGGGGGAACTGTCAATATTGACTCAAAAGCAGGTTTTGGGAAGGGCCTTTTGCTCGATGTAAAGCAGACCTATGGCAGTTTCAATACCTTAGGTAGTTTCCTTACCATTGGCTATGCGAGGGGAAAGGTCTCATTTCGCGTCAAAGCCTATAGGAATTCGTCGGATAACGACTTCGAGTACGATAATGTTGGCGTTTATCCGCATAGAAGGATGAAGCAGATTAATGCCGATTTTGTAGATTATGGCGTGATGCCAGAAGTGAGTGTGCTATTTAAAAACAGCATCCTTTCTGTCAGTTCATGGAACCAGTGGAACAACCGCAATCTGCCTACTATCATGCCTAACGTGACGAATCGAAATACGGAAGAATGGACGCGTGACCGTTTTTCGCGTAATTCCATTTCATACAAGGTCCTATGGGAGTCAGGAAAGATCGACCTTAAGTCGGCTGCTTTCATCGAAAAACAGCGGTATTTCTTGCTTTCACGCGTCCCCCACGGACTGGATACGGTCAGTTTCATCAACTCGGTCAACGATGCAATCGTGTTGCATCAGATTGCTACTTTGGATCAGCATCTGTACAAGTCGTGGAATCTTAATGCCAAGTTGCAGTGGGACAATGAGACCGTCAGGTCGAATAATTATGAAGGAGAGAAACGGCGTAATACGCTTTCTGCTTATTTGGCTGTTGATGGTTCGCCATTTGCTAATGCCACCCTTAAGCTGACGGCACGTCACGATAGGGTCAATGGCAAGTCGATGGGTGTTTTCCCGACGGCCACTTTGACTTATAGGATGCCTTTCTGCAAGTCACTTTCTGCCACATTGGGATATAGCCACAATTATCGTAGCCCGAGCTTGAACGACCTTTATTGGTATCCTGGTGGCAATGAGAACCTGTTGGCTGAGGATGGCCGTACGGTCGATTTGGCTCTGCAGTATGCCTTGAAAAATGACAATGCTTCGGTCGATGTCAGGGTGGACGGCTACCTTTCCAAGGTGCATAACTGGATTCAATGGGTGCCGACGGCTTACCGTTTTTGGGTGCCCGAGAATGTCGCTTTGGTTTTCGCCCGTGGCATAGAGACCCATTTTGATTTGACTTTCACTTTAGCTAACGATTGGAAACTGTCCACGTCGGGCAACTACGTCTTCACGCTTACCACCGATCAAAGCGATCAGGCTATTTTGAATGACACCTATGGGAAACAACTGATTTACATTCCGCGTCATCACGCCAATATGTTTGTGGCTGTAATTTGGAAGACATGGAACTTGAACTATACGCTTGAAATAACGGGTCGGAGGAGCACTTCCTATGATGACGAAGTGTTTTTTGCTTATGATCTGAAACCATATGTATTGCATCATGTTGCTTTAGGCAAGCAGATTCGCAAGTTTAAAGTGGAACTTCGCTGTAACAACTTAACCAACAGGGACTATCAGAACGTCCTTTGGCGAGCTATGCCTGGCAGAAGCTGGGAAGTTTTAGTGCAGTATAAACTGTAAGCCGTTACGAAGTAGCAACAATTCTCTTTTTCAATTTTTTCATCGAATAAATCACTAAAGGCACACTGACCAAAAGTGTGAGCGCTTCCGCGATAGGCATGGACAGCCATACGGACAAGGCACCAATCCTTGGCCATAGGATAGCAAGAGGCAGCAGCACGAAGAGGATGGAACGACAGAGGGCAATGACGGCCGACTCGAGAGGCCGTGCGATAGCAGTGTGAAAACTGCTGGCAATGATGTTGAAAAACGAAATAAGGTAGTGTAACGTGATGTAAGTCATGGCGGTGCGCGTAATCTGCATCAGTTCGGCATCGCCGTTGGCGAACAGGGTGATGATGGGCTTTTTGAATATCAGGGCGAGGAAATAGATGGAATAACCGATGGCGGCGCTGAACAGCAAAGCGTTGAAAAGAAGCAGCTTAATCTGCCGGTAGTCTTTTGCTCCCAACGCATACGACATCAGCGGATACAATGCCTGCGAGAGTCCGAAAATAGACATGTTGACGGCAAAGTTGATATAGAAGACAATCGTCAATGCGGCAACATCGACGGGACCTGTTTCGCGCATCAGCACGAGGTTGAAGATGAAAGTGGTGATGGCGGCGGAGACGCTGGTGAGCATTTCGGAACTGCCGTTGTAGAAGATTTTGCCGACTAAAGCCCAATTGCCGACGAGTCTTCCCATTCTGACATGATGGGCAAGTACCAGGGCGGCAGATGAATTGGCCATACATGTAGCCACAGCGGCTCCGGCGACGCCCCAACCGAAGCGAATGACGAAGAAATAGTCAAGCACTATGTTCACGACGCAACAGATGGTGCCGCTAATAAACACCCAATTGGGTTTGCCAGCGAAACGGGTGAATGCCTCGGTGAAGTTGGGGATACAATAGAAGATGAAAGCGCCTCCGATAATGCCCAGATACTGTCGGACATAAGGATAGACAGCGTCGTTTGAACCGAGGAAATAGCAGGTCTTTTTCAGGTTGAGCAAAAGAATCAAGGAAAAAAGCAGCATCGTAGTGACGAGGACCAAGAAAGTCAGCGTGGTATAGCCTTTTGCCTTCTCTTCGTCACCTTGTCCTTTGGCAATTCCCGCAACGACCACGCCACCTGAAATGATCATGATGGAGACGCTGAGCATCACGCTGATGAGTGGCATCGACAAGTTAACGGCCGCCAGGCCGATGGCACCGACGCCTTTGCTGACGAAGATGCCGTCGACAAAGGTCTGTATGCCTACGATGAGCATGCCAATGATGCTAGGGAAGGCATATTGGAACAGCTGACGTTGGATAGACTTGTCGTTGCGGATGCGGACCATGACTTGTTAAAGCGCTTGGCAGAAAAGCTCAAGATACTTTTTGTCCGTTTCATCGAAGGCGTCGCGTTCTTTGCTGTCGATATCAAGAACGGCTTTCACTTCGCCTTTTTCATCAAATAAAGGCACTACGATTTCGGAACGGGAAAGCGAACTGCAGGCGATGTGTCCCGGGAATAAATCTACGTCAGGCACAATGATGGTTTCCTTTTTAGCCCAGGTCGTACCGCAGACGCCTTTGTTATAGGCAATGCGTGTACAGGCTACGGGCCCTTGGAAAGGTCCGACGATAAGCTGATTGTCGATGACCCTGTAAAACCCTACCCAATGCCAACCGAAAACTTCTTCAAGGAGGGAAGAGGCATTCGCCATCAGAGCGACGGGGTCGGTCTCATCGGCTGCCATAGCCTTAATCTGTTTAACTAATAATTCATATTCTTCAATTCTTTCCTGTAGTGTCATGAGTGTCAAATTGATAAGAGGTGATGCTAAATGTTGATTGCAAAAATAATCTTTTTTGAGGTTCGTTTGATTTGAAGTTTTGTGGCTTTTATGTCAAAACGGTGAAATTCATTCTCATTTTTTATTATCTTTGCCGATTCTAATCATCTAGTAAAACATCGTAATACAATGAATAACAAACTTTTAGATAACAACCTTCCTTATCTGGTAGCCGATATGAGTTTGGCTGCCTGGGGGCGAAAGGAAATCGAGGTCTCGGAGCACGAGATGCCTGGCTTGATGGCTTTGAGAAAGAAATACGGTCAGGAAAAACCGCTTAAAGGCGCCCGTATCATGGGCTCTTTGCACATGACCATTCAGACGGCTTGCCTGATTGAGACTTTGGTTGAACTCGGTGCTACGGTGCGTTGGTGCAGCTGCAACATTTTCTCCACCCAGGATAATGCTGCTGCTGCCATTGCCGCTACGGGCACTTCTGTCTTTGCCTGGAAGGGCGAGACATTGGAAGACTACTGGTGGTGTACCAAACGGGCTATCACCTTCCCTGATGGCGGTGGTCCAGACCTGATTGTGGACGATGGCGGTGACGCAACACTTATCATCCACAAAGGTTATGCTTGCGAGAACGATCCTTCCTTGCTGGATGCTCCTACGAGTAGCGAAGAAGAAAGGGCTTTGATGAGCGTCATTAAGGCGACTTATAAAGAGAATCCGACATTCTGGCATAATGTGGTTTCACGTTGGAAAGGCGTCTCTGAAGAGACTACAACTGGCGTTCACCGTTTGTATCAGATGAAGGAACGCGGTGAGCTGCTGGTTCCAGCCATCAATGTGAATGATTCCGTTACCAAGTCGAAGTTCGACAACCTCTATGGCTGCCGCGAGTCTTTGGCCGACGGCATCAAACGCGCTACCGACGTGATGATTGCCGGTAAGGTGGTCGTCGTCTGCGGTTATGGCGATGTGGGTAAAGGCTGTTCGCATTCTATGAAGAGTTATGGCGCTCGCGTTTTGGTTACTGAAATCGATCCTATCTGTGCTTTGCAAGCCGCTATGGAAGGTTTCGAAGTCACCACGATGGAAGAGGCTGTCAAGGAAGGTAATATCTTTGTGACTACTACTGGCAACTGCGATGTCATCACTTTGGAGCACCTGCTCCAAATGAAGGACCAGGCCATCGTTTGCAATATTGGTCATTTCGACAATGAAATCCAGGTGAACCGCCTTGAGGCCACCGATCAACTGAAGGAAAAGATCAATATCAAGCCTCAGGTTGACAAATATGTGTTCAAGGATGGCCATTGTATCTTCCTGTTGGCTTCGGGTCGTCTGGTCAACCTCGGTTGCGCTACGGGTCATGCCAGTTTCGTGATGAGCAACTCCTTTACCAACCAGACTTTGGCCCAGATGGACCTTTGGAAGAATCGTGGCAACTACGCTGTCGATGTGTATTGCCTGCCTAAATATCTCGATGAAGAAGTGGCGCGTCTGCATCTCGAAAAGATTGGTGTCAAACTGACCCGTCTTACCCAGAAGCAGGCTGATTATATCGGCGTCCCGATAGAAGGACCTTACAAATCTGATATTTACAAGTATTAATAACTGATTATCAGTATAATAAAAGAGCAGGGGCGTTTTTGATGTGACCCCAAAAAGTTGGACGGTTTAACATTAAATTAGGCCCCAGAGAAAA
>CAMJQC010000030.1 GCA_946407975.1 uncultured Bacteroidales bacterium | reverse complement strand
GCCGCCCACCCATAGCGGAAACCCCGACAGCGAAAGCCGCCGGGGTTTTCTGTTTGTATCTATCTATCATTTTCCTATCTTTGCGTGTAATTTTGTTTCTATGAAAGAATTGCTGACCCGTACCTTGTCAGGCGCTGTATTGGTGGCCCTCATCATAGGCTCTATTCTCCTTAGCCCTTGGGCCTATGCTGCCCTTATGCTCTTTGCCGTAACAGTCGGCACATTAGAAATGGCCAACTTACAGAGTGTTACGGATAAAACACATCGAGGCTTCGGCCTTTTTTTTAATGTTGGACTTTTTGCGTTACTGAGCCTTGTCGCCTTGTCTTGCCTCCCGCTTCAATGCTGTCTGTTTACGTTGCTTTTCTTGTTAATGCCTTTTTTACTGGCGTTATTCTCCAAACAATATGACTTTAAAACTATTGCTGCCTTTTGCTATGGTTCCATGTGCTTTGTCAGCATTCCCGCTGCTTTGATGCTGTTTTTCTATCGTCAAGATCTTTTTGGCGAACTTGCTGGTCCTGGCTTATTACTTCTTGTCTTTGCTTTTTTATGGGTCAACGATACTTTTGCATATCTAACGGGTCGTCTACTTGGCAAACACAAACTTTTTGAACGTATTTCTCCTGGTAAAACGATTGAAGGCAGCGTCGGCGGCCTCGTCTTTACCCTTATTGGCATTTTAATATACAGCCATTTTACTGATGCTTTGTCTCATGCCACTGCGATAGGTCTAACCCTTGTTGCCGTGGTCTTCGGTACCCTAGGCGACCTCTCCGAGTCGATGTTGAAACGTCAGGTCGGAGTGAAGGATTCAGGACATCTGATCCCTGGACATGGCGGTATCCTCGACCGCTTCGACTCCGTCTTTTTCGCAGTTCCCTTTGTGTTTGTCTATTTGCTACTACTATGATAAAAAGAATTCATAAGGAAGGTTATCCTGTCATTGGCACCATCATTCTCATTGTGGCTGCCGTCGTGATTCTGCTAAACGTTTTATGCCCTCATCAGACCATCTGGCATGTGCTTGTATACCTGTTCTTTACCGTCGTTATCGTCTGGGCATTCTCTTTTTTCAGAATCCCAATCCATCGGAAGACCAATGTGGTGGAAAATGCAGTTTTAGCTCCTGCTGATGGTGAAGTGGTTGTGAATGAGATTGTTAAAGAGAATGAATACTTTCACGGAGAGCGTCGTCAGATTTCGATTTTTATGTCAATATACAATGTGCATGTGAACTGGTTCCCGATGGATGGTATCGTACGTTATTACCACTATCATGCCGGTAAGTTTCTGGTCGCTTTCAATCCGAAGTCTTCAACGGACAATGAACATAACACTATCGTTATCTGCGACAACAAGGGTAGGGAAGTGCTCTTTCGTCAGATTGCAGGCTTTGTGGCCCGACGTATCGTATGCCATCTGAAAGCAGGCGATATTGCAACGGCAGGTGAGGAGTTCGGTATGATCCGTTTTGGCTCACGTCTGGATGTCTTCCTTCCAGTGGACGCCGAAGTGAAAGTGAAAGTGGATGACAAAACCGTAGGAAAGCAAACGGTTTTGGGTATCTTGAAATGACTCAAAGGATTTCCATAATCTCGCTCAGGTGGCGCACCTCATAGGTGACCTCCTCTTCATGCGGCTCGTTTTTCCGATTGAAGAAAAGCTGGTCCATCCCTGCGTTTTTGGCACCGATGATGTCGACGTCCATCTCGTCTCCAATCATCAGACTGTCAATGGCTTGGGCCTGGGCTTTCTTCAAAGCGTAAAGGAATAGTTCAGGATTAGGCTTCTTGATGCCGATTTCTTCCGATACGGTGATGCTTTCGAAATAAGGCGCCATGCCGGAGCCTTGCATCTTGACGTCTTGAATTTCCTGAAATCCGTTGGTGATGATATGTAGGTGATACTTCGACTTAAGATATTGCAGCAGTTCCATCGTGCCAGGGACTAGGCGAACGATGCGCGGCGAATAATACACGTAGTCTTTGCTAAGGTTGTCGGCCAGTTCGACGTTCTCAATGCCGTAATGCGACAGGGGCGCCATGAAACGTGTCCTGTTCAGGTCTTCTTTGGTGATGGCATTTGCTCGATAAAGCACCCATAACTGTTCGTTCAACGGATGGTACACCTCATGAAACTCATGGGCCGATGGGATGCCGAGCTGGTCCAGATGATATTTTTCGTAGATGCGTTCAAAGGCGACTTCTGCGGCGGCGTCAAAGTCCCAGAGGGTGCGGTCGAGGTCAAAAAAGATATGTCGGTAGCGTATCATAGATGCTTCTGGATCATTTGCCGTTGCCATTCAAAAAGGCCCACTGCCGCAGCATGGCTCACATTGAGTGAGCGGGTGGGACCAGGGACGGGGATGTATACCGCCATATCGCATTGCCTTAGCAGGTCTTCGGCGATGCCGTGACTCTCGCTTCCTACGATGAAAGCGACGTGGTCGGGAAGTGGCGTATCGTAGATGCAGGTGGCGTTGTCAGTGGTCTCGATGGCGACAAGGGTGGCTCCTGCAGGGACGATCTTGTGCAAGTCAGTCTCTTCCGAGAAGTACCATATGATGTTGCCACGGCTGCTGGCTGCAGCACGGCGTATCTTCGACAGCCTATGGTCTTCTTCTCTGCCTAAGAAACAGACCTCGGTGGCTCCGATGTTATCCGCCAGACGGATGAGTGCCCCCATGTTGTCGGGCGTGAGCAGATGGTCGGCAAGGAGCATGGGATGAGGGATGTGCTCGTACAGTTGGTCCGTCGGGATGCGCTTAAAAAGGTCGTTGGATTTGATGTAAGCCATAACGTCGTAAATCGGCTGCAAAGATACGTCTATTTTCGGTATAGCCTGCCCTGAAATGTGTCGCGTTCCTCCATCCGTTTCTCGATACGGTTCAAGACGGCATCATAACGCAGCTTCATCCAAGGCTCTGACACCAGAAATCGGGGCGGCACCTCGCCGGCAAAGCGTTCAATGACGATGTCGGGATTGAGTCTTTCGGCGAAGTCGATGACGAAGTCGATGTATTCGTCTAACGCAAAGAGATGGAAGTCCTCGCGATGTGCCTCGTATTCTTTGGCCATGGCTGTGTCCTTGAAGATCTGAAGCTGATGGAATTTGACGGTGGTGAGAGGCAGTCCGGAAATGATATCGGCGGCATCGAGCAACATGGCTTTGGTCTCGCCTGGCAGTCCGAAGATGAAATGGCCTCCACAGGGTATGCCGTGGCTGTGGGTCAACTCGATGGCGTGTTTCGCCGTGGCGAAGTCATGGCCTCGATTGACGTGCTTGAGCGTGGCATCATAAACGCTTTCGATACCGTATTCTAAGATGACGTAATGCGTTTTCTGAATGTCCACGAGCATCTCCAGGATGTCCTCGTCGATGAGGTCGGGACGGGTGCCGATGACCAATCCCGTGATTTCTGGGACTTCTAGTGCTGCTCCATAGATGCGTTTCAGTTCCTCTATAGGCTTATAGGTGTTGGAGTATGGCTGAAAGTATGCCAGATACTGGCTGGCGCGACGGTAACGCCGTTTATGGAATCCAATGCCTTCTTCAATCTGTTGACGAACGGATTTCTCCGGCTTGCAATAGGAGGGATTAAAGGCGGCATTGCTGCAAAAGGTACACCCGCCTGTGCTGATTTTTCCATCGCGGTTGGGACAGCTGAACCCCGCATCGATGCTGATTTTTTGCACCCTGCCGCCAAACTGTCGCTGGAAATAGCCGTTGTAGCTGTTGAATCGCCTGTGGTCGCCCCATGGATATGTGCCTTCCATCGTCATTCAGGTTTGCCGTATTCGGGATTGTTAAGGAAACGCTCGTCCGTCAAGGTGTTGAGGAAAGCCTTCAGCTGCCGTTTCTCTTCTTCGGTGAGCCGCACGCCCTGTTGCATGACGTGGTGCATCAAAGGGCTGATGTGCTCGGAATACTGCACCTCTTCGGAATAGAAGTCGATGACTTGCCTGATGCTGTCGAAACGGCCGTCATGCATGTAAGGACTCGAGACGGCAATGTTGCGTAGGGTAGGGACTTTATAGGCTCCGATGTCCATTCGGTTTCCTGTGACGGAATGGCGGTCTTCAGGGTCGTTAAACTCGTCGTCCAAACCATTATTGTAAAACAGATTGGTGGTCATCAAGGCATTGCCTCCACCGCCGTGACAATGGAAGCAGTCGGCTCCTTCTTCGGTGACGAATAACAGGTAGCCGTTCATTTCGTCGGCCGTAAGCTGTTCTTCACCACGGAGATAACGGTCGAATTTGCTGTCGGAACTGACAAGGCTTCTGACAAATTGCGCAATGGCGCGCTCGATGTTGACAAAGGTGATTTGGTCCGTACCAAAGGCCTTTTTGAAATCGGCGGGATAGTCATCCGTTTGTTGTAACAACCTGACAATTCGGTTGGTATCGCCATGAATCTCGTGTTCGTCGATGACGGCGGCCAGCACCATGTCTTCCAAAGAGGCGACACCGCCGTTCCATCCCAGCCCTGTCGTGTTCCATGCCAGGTTGACCAAAGGCAGCATGGCGTGATGGGTGGGAGTTGCGCCACCGAGCTCGAACCCGTTTTCCTGATGATGGCAGCTGGAACAGCAGGTGATGCCATCGGGATATTCGCGACCGCAAAGACGTTCGTCATAGAAGAGCTTGCGGCCAAGGGCGATGCCTTCGACTGTCATCGGGTTGTCAGCAGGGATGTTGGTGAGGGTAGGGAAGAAAGCGGGAACAGCCATGTCGTAGGGCGTCGGCACGTACTCCGGTTCAGGGTCTTCCCTACAGGCGGAAAGCAACATCGCTAAAGCAAAGAACAGGAGCAGCTTTTTCATGGCACAGAGATTTGAAATACGTCATGACCGTTTTCTTTCAACAACGCTTGAGCCTCTTGATTTTGCATGATGGCAGGGCCATAGATGTTGAAATCGTAGACGTTGGGGCTGCGGAACCAGTTGTCGATGACCATGGTGAGGAAGACATCATTGGTGCCTTCTTCAAGGGTAAAATCGACTGGTTTCGTCACCCCGAAGTAGTTTTGTATGAACCCTGTGGCGTCCTGTCCTATGCCTAAGTGAATGTTTAGCGGGACAAGATTCCCGGTAGGGTCGGCAAAGCGTCCGTTGAGTTTCATATAGTGATAGCCGCCACCTAAAGGTTCGGGCCAGAACATGTTGCTTTCGGGTGGATTCATGAAAAGTCCCGTCTGGTTGTGTGCCTCATCCAGACCGAAGGTGAAGCGCAAGGCCTGATAATGGCCCGAGGGAAGACTTTCCGATATCAGGGTCTGACTTTCTTCGATATTCGTGTCGACGTAGAAGATGTCTTCCGTAGCGACGTCTGTGGCGTTTTGATGGCGGACGGCATGCCAATGGCCTAGATTGTCTTGCAAGGCAATATCGGAGAGGAACCATTGGATTTCCGTGACCATGAAAGGATTGCCTGCCTCGTTGACATAACAGAGCGTGTCGGTGACCAGAAGCCTCCCGTTGACGGAATGGCGTATCTTAATGCTGACGTTGCCTTCTTTCAGGTTTTCCCTGCAAGAAAGCGTCAAAAGCAACAATGCCAGAAACGATAGTAGGAGTCTTGATTTCATGTCTACGAAAAACTGTTGCAATGATACGCATTTTCTCCGATAAAACGTATCTTTGCGTCACTAAAAACAAAGCGTATGGCAACAGAGTTTAAGATTGGCGACAAAGTGAATTTCCTGAGCAGCGTAGGCGGTGGAATCGTTAAGAGAATCATCGATTCAAAGATGGTGATGGTGGAAGTGGAAGACGGCTTTGAGATCCCATGTTTGATTTCGGATCTGGTGTTGGACTTCCGTGCCCAGCCTTCGAGGCAACAGCAGGTGGTGGATAACGTGCAGAAAGAGGTTCAGGGACAGCAGTTGCTGGCTCGTGAACAGGAAGAGGCGGCCCGTAAAGGCGGTTTGCGCCGTTTCGCCAAAGAGGCGGAAAAAGAAGGCGTCTATCTGGGCTTTGTGCCGCACGAACAGCAGTGGCTGTTGACGGGCGCCATGGACGTCGTCTTGGTCAACCATACGCCTTACGAGATGCTCTATGTTTTCAACATTAAGGAGGCGGAAAAATTCGTGAATGTCGATTACGGTCAGGTGGACCAGTATGAGAAGGTCGTCATCGAGACTATCTCGCGCGATGACTTGGAGTACTGGCTCAACGGCATAGTGCAGGCCGTCTTCACCCGTGAGGAATCGGACAATATCCTGATGCCGCTGAATGCACCGTTTTCGTTGCGTTCGGGCCGTTTCTTCAAAGAAGGCTGCTATCTGCTTTCAGGCGTCCTTGGCGAGAAAGCTGTGATGGTCTGTCTGTCGGAAATGCTTGCCTTGAAGAGCGGGAATGACGACTTCGCCAAGATTATGAAAGAAGGCGTGGGCTCACAAGCGCCGAAGAAAGACCTCGTCAAGACGGAAGCGCCTATCGACAAGCATCGCACCGCCCCGGGCGAAGCGACGGTCGACTTGCATATCGGGGAGCTCGTGGACAATATCCTTGGTCTTTCGAGTCACGACATGTTCAAGATACAAATGGACTACTTCAAGAAGATGCTGGAGAGTGCCATCGTCTCGGAGTATACGAAGGTCACCTTTATCCATGGTGTGGGCAACGGCATCCTTAAGAACGCCATCATCGAGGCCTTGAAGGACTACAAAAACACCGAGAACCGTATGGCCAGCATCGCCAAGTTCGGCGTAGGCGCCATCGACGTAATCATTTCAGACAAGAAATGATGCTGAATCGTCTCTTTACAGATTATGACTCCCCGTTGGGTAGGCTGACGCTCACCTCTGATTTCGAGGCTTTGACAGGCGTTTGGTTTGAGGGACATTGGACCCATTTGGATCATCCTGATTTTTTCTATGCTAAGGGAAGTGACTTTTCGCCATTTCATGAAACGATATTGTGGCTGGATTCTTATTTTAGAGGATATTGTCCCAAACCGTCAGACTTGCCTATATCACTGGAAGGGACATCGTTCCAGCTTCAGGTTTGGGATTTGCTCCGAGAAATACCCTATGGATGTGTTGTCAGTTATGGCGCTATAGCGCGACGTATCGAACAACTGACAGGAAAAAGGTCTTCGGCACGTGCCGTAGGGGGAGCGGTAGGTCGCAATCCCGTCTCCATCATCATCCCGTGTCATCGTGTGATCGGCGCCGATGGCAGTCTTACGGGTTTTGGAGGCGGTCTGGAGCGAAAGAAATGGCTGCTCCAACATGAAGAAAGTCTCGGTTCATGTGAAACGAGACTTTGGTGAACCCGCAGGGAATCGAACCCTGAGCTAAGGAACCGGAATCCTTTATTTTATCCATTAAACTACGGGTCCGTTTGCAAGACTGCAAAAGTAGCAATATTTCTCGAATGAGAGGGATAAAGGCCGAAATAAAAAGGATTTCTCCTCATTTGTCTTTAAGATGTGAAATATATAAATGCTATTTTTGCATCTGCATAAACCGTCATTATGAACATCATCTTTAACAAGCCGTATGGCGTATTGAGTCAATTCACGCCTGAAGCGGGCCATCGTGCACTCAATGAGTTCGGCTTTCCTCCTGGCGTTTATGCCGCCGGACGTTTGGACTTCGATAGCGAGGGTGCGTTGTTGCTCACCGACGATGGACGGCTCGTGAAGCGGTTGCTGGATCCTAAATTTGAGCATCCCCGTACCTACTTGGCTCAGGTGGATGGCCAGATTACACCGGAAGCGGTGCGGCAGCTAGAAAAGGGTGTCGTCATAAAGGGGTATCGCACCAAACCTTGTAGGGCAGCTATCGTTGAGGAACCAGAGAAGCTTTGGGAACGTGTGCCACCTATCCGTTATCGAGCCAACATCCCTACAAGTTGGGTCCACCTTACGCTCATCGAAGGCAAGAACCGACAGGTGCGCCATATGACGGCAGCCGTCGGTTTTCCGACCTTGCGCCTGATTCGTGTGCAGATTGGGAACATCTCCATCAAGGGTTTGGAGCCCGGCACCTGGCGCGTGGTGACAGAGAAAGTGATAGGATAAGGTTTGTAATAAAAAAATAATCTACTGAAAATCAGTAGATTATTCTGTGGAGATGGAGGGAATCGAACCCTGAACTAGGGAACCGGAATCTGGCTGGTGGTGACGGAAAAGGTGATATGATAGTGTTTTTTCCTATTCCTTTTGCAGATTCTTATTACCGTACTATAAACTTGTCCCTTTTGCCCTTGTATTCGTATAGATACAATCCTGGAGAATATTCGCTGACATTGACTTGAATTTGGTTAGAGTGAGAATCGATTTCAAATCGCTCTATCAAGCGGCTGTTTAGGTCGTAAATGGACATGGTTGCCGTTTCTCCGTCTTCTAGTACATAGGGGAGCATTATGTTGCTTTTAGCAGGATTTGGATATGCCGAAGGGATGCCGTTTTCAAGATTGACTATGCCTGTGTCACAGTCGTACTCGCTTTCATACCATTCGATGAATTCTTCTAGTGTTATCCATTCGTGAGGACGGGCTCCAAAACGGCGTGCCAGAAGAACAAATTCATCCCACGTGCCATCGCAAACAGATTCTTCGGGATAGCGGACACTTTGTAAATACAATAGTTGGAGGCGCACACGGTCGATGCGATCAGCGATTTCATCGTTCTCTGCCTGCTCTCGAGCAGCATTCAAGAGTTCAAAACCTTCGGCTATGAAGTCGTCGTTAAATAGCGGATGCCATTCCCCGATATAGATGCCAAAGTGAAGGTCGGGGGTCACTAACGATTGGCAAAGCAGATAATAATCCCATATGTATTGTGCGCCCTGGCCATAATATCCAAAGATGAAATCCTCACATAGCGCGTTCACGTCTTGGTCGGGATTCCAAAGTAGTTTTGTGATGACCCACGCCTTCATTTCTTCAAACTCAGCACCTTCCGACTGATACTGTGCTTCCTCAAGGACGCCAATAGCCTGATGATCGGCGTAAGTTCTGATGTTGGGACCAAGCACTTGGAAATTTGGGAAGGGAGCAATGAATTGGGCATAGTTTACAACATAATCCCAAATGAACAGATGAGGTGCGATTTCGCTCCAGGCTTGCAAATCCTCCATAAAGGCTTGGTTTTCAAGACAGCAATTGGAAGATAGGGGATGGGCGAAACAACATTCGATATCGCAAAGGCGGATGACCACGTTTTCGCGAGGTACTATTCCAACAGGAGGCTGACGGCTATACATATAAGCAAAGGTACCCACATATTTGTCGGGGAACTCTGCCTCAAGCGTTTCGGCTGCCTGATTGACGAACCATACAATCAGACCGGAGTGTCCGCCGTAAGCGTCCTCTATAGCTTTGCATGCATCACATTCACAATAACCCCAATTGTCGTTTTGTGAAAGATCGTAAAAACGGTAGAGAGGCTCTTCTTGCATCACTTGGCGCAGTCTTTCCGTACAAATCTGCAGAACGTCAGGATTCGAAAGACAAAGCTGGCCGTCGGGGATACGCTCTCCATCGTGCAATGCAAAATACTCGGGATGCGTCGCGAAGAATTCATCAGCAGGTACAAGCATTCCCATGGTGTGACAACCCCAATAGGCGTCATGGTTGCCAAATTCATGTTCTACTCCTACCCATTTCATGTTTTCTTTATTGCGAGCACTCCATTCGAAAGAAAAGTTAACTCGCCAGTAGTTGGAATAACGATAGGCTATCGCAGGCTGTTCGCTATGGTAGAGATTGTCGAATTGCCAACTCTCGATTCGGGGTATTTTGGTGTAATCCCACGTGTACCATCGCATGCCCAATTCATTCTCCAAGAAACTGCAGACCCCGTAGAAAGTGCCACGAACGCTGCCTCCATAGATGATGATGTCGGAGCCAACGCTTTGATAAGTATAGGCCTCGTCAGTTTCAGCCGGACATGATGCCCCGGTCAGCTGAGCTACTTTGTCGTTGTATCCAACGAATATCTTTGGGCCAGTAGCCTCCAAATCGTTTATTATTGGGAGCCAAGCTCCGCTGATTTCCCATAAATAATACTGTAAATCGTTGGCGGCAGTGTTTTCTGATGTGGAAGCTTCAGATGAAAGTACGATACGATAGCTTGATTCCCCATTGTGGAACAAATATTGACTCTGAGCAAATGCACTACCAGTAAGTAAAAGCAGTGCAAAACATAGCATTAGTGGGCGTTTCATAGTATGATGTTGTATTATAAACAGTACAAAGAAAAGCCTTAAATTGCAACAATGCAAATATTAATGAGTTTTTGAGGCGTTATTGTTCAAAAAAACTCACTTTTTGAACAAAAAAATAGTTGCAGATATGGAAGAATAAAAAATAATCCGCCGAGAAACTCAACGGATTATTTTGTGGAGATGGAGGGAGTCGAACCCTCGTCCAAACAAGGAACCACCATGCTTTCTACATGCTTATTCCGCCATTGGTTTTCGTGCTACGCAAGGGGACGGACGTCCTAAACGCAACCTTATCTTCTAAATTTCATCCCACCGTCGAAGCTCCAGCGGAACTATCCCGAAATTGATTAGCACCTCGGACTCAGACCGGAATCAGGAAAGTCCATCTGCGAGATGTTTCGTCCACCCACCTAGTGAGCGGATTAAGCCAGTAATCTACTATACTTCGATTAGGCAGCGAAAGCGTAGTTATTTTCGCCAATTAATTTTTTGCAGTCAAGATTTACGAGCATCACTGCGAGGCTCGACATGCTTACATGACAACTCATCTTGCTGTCAAAACCGGTCACCCCCAAATTATTGTTGATAGTTTGCAGTTGAAAGTCGACAGTTACTTATAGTCGTCATCTCTCAAAGAACGGACCGCAAAAATACAGCTATTTTTGATGCACCGCAAGAAGGATGGGAAACTATTTTCAATTTCTTAGACAACAATCCAAGGTCAACTTCAAACTCTTTTTAGTTCAAAGGATTTCCGAAACGCGCCACGTCGTCCTTGCTGATGACATTGCCACAGAGGATGATGAGACGTTCCACGATGTTGTGTAATTCGCGGATGTTACCTGTCCACTGATGTTGTTGTAAGGCTTCAATGGCATCAGGCGTGAAGTTCGGTGCAGGTTTTCCCATGTCTTGAGCGATAAAAGCAGCAAAACTCTCTACCAGTGAAGGGATGTCGTCCTTGCGCTCACGTAACGGCGGAACGTTGATGACGATGACGCTCAAACGGTGATAGAGGTCTTCACGAAAGTTGCCTTTTGCGATCTCCTCTTTGAGGTTCTTGTTAGTGGCAGCCAAAATTCTCACGTTGACAGGGATTTCTTTTTCTCCGCCGACACGGGTGATCTTGTTCTCTTGCAAGGCATGCAACACCTTGGCCTGAGCCGGCAAACTCATATCGCCAATTTCATCGAGGAACAAGGTGCCGCCGTCAGCCAGCTCGAAGTCGCCTTTACGGGTTTTGACTGCAGAGGTGAAACTGCCTTTCTCATGGCCAAACAATTGGCTTTCGATCAGTTCAGAAGGGATAGCGGCGCAGTTTACTTCGACGAAAGGAGCGTGCTTTCTTGCACTGAGTTCGTGCAGTTGTCTGGCAACGAGTTCTTTGCCCGTTCCGTTTTCGCCAGTGATGAGCACCCTCGCATTGGTGGGGGCGACTTTCTCAATCATGTCCTTTACCTCCTGCATGGGTGCCGACTCGCCAATCATCTCGTTTTGCATCTTCACGGCCTTCTTCAAGACCTTGTTCTCCTGGGCGAGGTTGCGCTTGTCAAGCGCGTTGCGTACCGTCACGAGCAAGCGGTTCAGATCGGGCGGTTTCTGGATGAAGTCGAAGGCGCCTTTCTTGATGGCTTCGACGGCGGTGTCGATGGTGCCATGACCCGATATCATGATGACAGGGGTGTCGTATTCCTTTTTGATGGCATCGAGCACTTCAAGACCGTCCATCTCAGGCATCTTGATGTCACAAAAGATGGCGTCATACTCCTGCTCCTTGATGAGTTGGAGAGCCTCCATTCCCGTGCCCACATCGTCGACCTGATATTTCTCGTTTTCAAGGATGTCGCGCAGCACACGCCGGATGGGGAGCTGGTCATCGATGATGAGTATTCTTGACATAGCGTTGATTTTTGTGCAAAGATAATAAGAATCGGCCGAATGTGCATAAAAAATTCAGCAGATTGCTAATTCTCGTTATCTTTGTGGGACTGTTTTGTGAGCTATGAAAAAGGTCTTCCTGTCGATATGGTCCTTCCTTTTGCTGTTGCCATTAATGGCGCAGCAAGACGGCTTTCCGGCGCCCTCTTCTTTTCAGGTCGATGGCGTAGTTTTCCGCATGGTCCGTGTGGAGAAGGGCCATTTCTGGATGGGAGCCCAAAACCTGGATACTGCCGATTTCAATTATGACCGTCAGGCTAAAAGTGACGAAATGCCTGTGCATTATGTGAATTTCGATGCTGACTTCTATATCGGTCAGACGGAGGTGACCCAAGCGCTTTGGCAGGCCGTTATGGGCTACAATCCCAGCAAGAAACGTGGCAAGAAACGCCCTGTGGAAAACGTATGTTGGAATGAAGTCCAGCTGTTTCTCTATCGCCTTGATAGCCTGACGGGGGTGCCGTTTCGATTGCCCACAGAAGCGGAATGGGAATATGCAGCTCGTGGTGGACGATATGGCCAAGGCCATATCTATAGCGGAAGTGATGAGGCGGAACGTGTGGCTTGGTATCGCGACAACACGCGAAAAACAAAAGAAACGGGAAAGCTTCAGGCTAACGAACTGGACCTGTATGATATGTCGGGCAACGTCTGGGAATGGTGTTCCACGCCTTATCGTTTTTACAATAATGAGCGTAATGCCAGCATTTCCAAGGATCCGCTGATGTATGTTATCCGTGGCGGAGCATGGCAGCTCCCCAAATCCTCCAGCCGTGTATCGTGGAGAGGGAAGCGGATGCCAGATGCTAAGAACTCCTTTGGAGGGTTACGATTGGCTTTGGATGCAAAATATGTAGAGGAAACGTCTGGCGAAGACGCGAAACCAGAGTCGTATATTGAAAAACAAAAGGAATGAGAAGTCGTGTCAAGACATATCTTGTCGTTTGGCTCTTGGCCTGTTGCTGTTTTTGTTACGGTCAACAGCCGCCAGTCAAAGGGAAGGACACTCTCGCCTATCCTTGGGCAGGAGGCCTCAATGCCTGCCAGTTGGGCAGCATCGACCTGGATTTGGATGGCAAAAAGGATCTGATGGTCTTCGATCGAAATGGCAATCGGTTTATGGGCTTTGTCAATAGAGGAGAAACGGGTGAACTTCGTTATGAATATGACGCGCAATACGCTGCGTCGTTTCCTGCTTGCACCGACTGGGTGGTTTTCACCGATTATGACGGTGACGGGTTGACGGATCTGTTCGCCTATTCCAAAGGTTGGGCAGGCATCATGGTGTACCGCAACGTTTCGACGGATAGCTTGGCTTTCGATTTGGTGAAATACCCATATCTGACTTCATGGCAAGGCGAAGGCGAGGTGAATTTGTTCGCCACCAATGCCGATTATCCAGTCATCCTCGACCTTGACGGGGACGGCGACTTGGATATCCTCACTTTCGGTGTATTGGGCACTTTCATCGAGAAACACCTCAATCTTTCTATGGAACGATATGGCACGAGGGATTCCTTATGCTTTGAACGCACGGACTATTGTTGGGGCCGTGTGGCAGAGAGCGAATCGGATAACCTGATGTATCTCGACACCTGCCTTTTCGGCCGTTCGATGGTTGTCAATGAAGATGGATTCCGGCATCGGGGCGCTACCATGGCCCTGCGCGACCTGAATGGAGATGGTCTGCTCGATCTGCTCGTGGGTGATGTCGATTATCCTGGCCTCACCTTTCTTCAAAATGGCGGAGACCCCAATAAGGCCTTGATGGTCAGTCAGACGCAGCATTTTCCACCGTCTGATCCTGTGCGTCTCTTCTCTATGCCACAGCCCTTCTTCATCGATGTCAACAACGACGGCGCGGACGACCTCGTCGTTTCACCCTTTGACCCGAATCCGATGTCGACGGAAGGCAACAGCAGCGTGTGGCTTTATTTGAATGAGGGGACAGACGATGCTCCTGAATACCGGCTTTATTCCAAATCGTTCTTGCAGGACCAGATGCTGGATGTGGGTACAGGTGCCTATCCTGTTTTCATTGATGCAGATGGGGATGACCTGATAGATTTGTTGGTCGGTGACATAGGCGATATTGACTCCACTTATTACGTCTTTGGCGCATTGCAGACCCACCGCACGGCGCAGATAGCACTCTATAGGAATGTAGGGTCGAATCAAAATCCAGCGTTCCAGCTGGTGGATGAAGATTATGCCAAGTTGAGCCAAATGATTCAGATGGGACTGGTCCCGACCTTTGGTGATTTGGATTATGATGGGCGAAAAGAGATGCTCGTCGGTACAGCTGCGGGCAATCTTTTGCTCTTTGATGCGGATCATCATCTTCTGGATGGTGATTATCTTCATTATGACGCGACTTGGTCGGCACCCTGTCTGTTCGATGTGGATGAAGATGGCGTCTTGGACCTTGCCGTCGGTAATGCCGAAGGCAGATTGACATTTTATCGAGGCCGCAGGAATGGTAATCGAACGGAATTCACCCTTGTGTCGGATGCTTGGGGTGGTGTTGACGTCTGTGATCACGATTACTCCTATTTTGGCTATAGCGTTCCGACATTATTCGATTATGATGATGAAACAATGTTGGCGGTCGGTTCGGAACGAGGGAAACTATTCTTATTCAGAGGAATAACAGAATTGCCAGATGCTATTTTTGAAGATGTCACTGAACAATGGAATGCGATTGCCCCTGCTTTTGTCAATGGCTTCGGCATGCGTTGTGCAGTCGCTTTAAACGACCTGAATGGCGACGGCAGATTGGATATTGCGGTTGGCAATTTCAGTGGAGGTTTGAGGCTTTTCAATGTAGAGGCTGGAGTCAATCACGGGGTGACTGAGCCTGTCTCTACAGAGGTGGCTTTATATCCAAATCCTGCTTCTGACGTTGTCAATTTGCTGAATGATGTGCATGAAATAGAGGAGGTTCGGGTTTGCGATCTTTATGGCCGCATACTGTTGCAACGGCAGCCCTATTCAAAGCATTATCAGATTAATGTAACTAAATGGCCGTCAGGTATTTATTTTATCATCGTAAGGGATGGGGCTGGCCATATCGAATCGTTGAAATTCGTCAAGGAATAACATGAAGACGCGATTTATTGCGTCACATCTCATCGGTTAAAAACAGTAGAGACGGTGCATGCACCGTCTCTACATGTGTTAATCTGTTATGCGTTAAACGTTATTCCATCCTCAGCCGTATCTTCAGCTGCTTATAGTTGATGATGGCTTTGTATTTCACCAGGATGTCGCCCCCGATGATGCCGTGGATCTTAGGCAGGTGTATCTTCTCGTAGGTCTCGTGGATGTTTTCCATATCGATGGCTACGCCTTCGTAATTGTGGATTACCAAATCGCCCAACGACAGAGTCTCGATGTTGAAAGTGGCGCTCTCCAGGTCGGAACTGCCCACGCCTGCCGTGATGCCTTCTTTCTTCTCAAACTGCGGGTCGTCGATGAAGGAAGTTATGGTGACAGGGTCGAACACGGAGCGGGAAGCCCCTGTGTCGATGAGGAAATGCGCATCCTTTCCGTTGATCTTGCCACGGATCATCAGATGATAGCCGTCTCCTTCGATGTCGAGGAGCTTGATGGGGATTTCAACGTAATGGCGCATGGACCAATGCCTTAGAAGTTCGGTTTGATGGCGTATTTGTTGTAGAACTCGGCGATGATGTTGACGGCCTCTTCGCCAGTGTCGACGATGTGGAAGATGTTGAAATCCTCTTTCTTGATCATATTCTCTTTGAGGAGGGTAGATTTGAACCAGTTGATCAAGCCTTTCCAGTAGTCTTTTCCGACCAGGACGACGGGGAAGTCCACCATCTTGTTGGTCTGGATCAGCGTGATGGCCTCCGAGAGTTCGTCAAGAGTGCCGAAACCGCCTGGCATGGCGATGTAGCCTTGTGCATAGCGCATGAAGATGGTCTTGCGGACGAAGAAGTATTGGAAATTAATGTTTTTGTCGGGGTCGATATAAGGGTTGAAATGCTGTTCATGGGGGAGTACGATGTTCAGGCCGACGCTGGAGCCACCGCCATTGTGAGCGCCTTTGTTGGCTGCTTCCATGATGCCTGGACCACCGCCAGAGATGACGCCGAAACCAATCTTGGTGAGGTCTTCAGCAATCTTCTCTGCCATCTGGTAGTATTTGTCTTCAGGCTTAAGACGAGCGGAACCGAAAACGGCAACGCATGGCCCGATATTGGAAAGCTTTTCCATGCCTTCGACGAATTCGGACATTATTTTAAACACCGACCAAGAGTCATGGGTCTTTACATCATTCCATGTCTTGGGTTGAAAACTTTGTCGGATGATTTTTTCTTCTTTCTCGGTAATCATGATAGTTCTTTGTTGAAGGGTTAGAAATGCAAAACTAATGATTTTTTTTTGTGGATAGTAAAAATATGCTTACTTTTGCAGCATCAAGCGAATGTAGTTCAGTTGGTAGAACATCAGCTTCCCAAGCTGAGGGTCGCGGGTTCGAGCCCCGTTATTCGCTCATGGGACTTGATTTATTTCAAGGGGAGTGCGGCTGAAAGGCCGCATTTTTTTGTTTTTAAGTTTTTTTTCTTGAGGAGTCGAATGCATATCAGAAAAAATCCTATTTTTGCACCCGCAAATCGGAAGATTTGACGCAGTTAATTGGGAGCTTAGCTCAGTTGGTTCAGAGCACCTGCCTTACAAGCAGGGGGTCGCTGGTTCGAATCCAACAGTTCCCACA
>CAMJQC010000029.1 GCA_946407975.1 uncultured Bacteroidales bacterium | reverse complement strand
CGTCCCGACATCATGGTCACCGTGGGTGGCGTGATTCCCGCTCAGGACTACCAGTTCCTCTATGACGCTGGTGCTGTGGCTATCTTCGGTCCCGGCACACCCGTCAGCGAGTCGGCCATCAAGATGCTCGAATTGTTGATTGCAGCCAGAAAACAAGCTTAAAGCCAACATCAAACCATGTCTGATTAAAAAAGGGACACGTCGTGTCCCTTTTTTATCTGATGACAAAAGTCAGCTTGATTTCTTTTTTTACTTGAATTAACAAAAAAGTATCAATGACTTTGAAAACAATTGAGATACGGCATAACTAAAGCAACATGATAGAAACCTTTTTTGACAAGGAGTACTGGATAGTGGATTTTCTGCCCAAACAGGTTCCAGAAAATGCCGGAGGAAGGTTTTTCTCCGTCGAAGACTATTATCTGGAGCCTTCGCGCTATGCTGTCCTTCGGGAACGGTTTTGCGAAGTCCTATTGAAGTTGTATTGCTACTATGATTTGCGTTTGTTCATAGGTGACGACACCGAAGGCTTCTTCAACCCTGATCCTGAGACGCTGGCCAACCTTGTCAAAGGTAACCACGACAATTTATGCATCCTCGTCGGAGCATCAGAAGCTCTCATTACATTGAGTCGAGACGACACTTGTATGACCGTTTACGCGCCTTCCGAAGTCTTACTGGGACTGATTCGGGCACTTGCTGGGGCGGTGGGACTGTTTGTTTGGAAGGCAAAAGAAGAATAGTTATAACAAATGCAACCAGTTCGGTCGGATTTGTCATACAATATAACTTAGAAAAAGAAAACCTAAACATTAAAGCACTATGGAATTAATTAACTACTTATCCAACGACGGCTTGCCGATTTTCATGGGCATATTTGTGGTGATCGCCATTGCCTATTTTCTCTTTATCCCCACTTGTGTGGCATTAGTGGCAAAAAAGAAAGGAAGACACGGATTGGTGTGGTTTTTACTTTCCATCTTCATCAATCCTATCGTAGCCCTATTGCTGCTTATCGCCTTGGGGGAAAAGGAAAACAAGTAGATTCTTGAGATCAAATAGAACAACCATGAAACGCTTTCTTTACCTATTGGCATTAATAGGTCTCATTTCCTGTAATGGTTCACTTGATGTCACCATTACCAACCCCAATGTGGAGCAACAATTCCACGAGCAGGCGTTGGCCACAACACAGCCTCGCTTCAGTTGGAATTATGAAACCACAGAAAACGAGGTAGTACAGCAAAACTACCGCATCATCGTGGCCTCGACTGCTGATAATGCCCAAAAAGGCCTCGGCGACTTTTGGGACTCAGGCGTGGTGCCTTCAAACCAGATGCTTTATATCCCATACGCGGGCAAGGAACTCCAAAGCCGCGACAAAGCTTATTGGAAAGTCATCACAACCATCGCCGCCAAGGGCAAAAAAGCCAAAGTGGAAAGCGAAGTCAAGTCGTTCGAAATCAGTTTATTGGAGCAAGACGACTGGCAGGCGCAATGGATTGGACACGAGTTTGAGGACGACGTCCTGGTAGGTCGCACACGCCTTGCTGCCCGTTATCTGCGCAAGACATTCAAAACAAAAGGTGATATAGCGCAAGCCCGTCTCTACGTCAGCGGCATGGGCGTTTACAGCGCTTATCTTAATGGAACGGAAATCGCTCCCGACGAACTGTTGAAACCTACTCTCTCGTGGTACTCAAAGCGTGTGTATTTCAATACCTACGATGTGACAGATCAACTCCAAAACGGCGACAATGCCATTGGCATCATCCTTGAAGGCGGACGCTACACGGCCATCCGCTACAATGCCGAGAACCCCAATTGGGATGGTTCAGAGAATGTTTTTGGCTTCGGAACGCCACGGCTGCTTCTGCAGCTTGAACTGACCTATCAAGACGGCTCTAAGGAGACGATCGTCAGCGATGACACTTGGAAAATCACCAACCGCGGTCCTATCCGTACGTCCAACGAATTCGATGGCGAGACCTACGATGAAAACCTAGAACTCGGTAACTGGACGCTTGCAAGTTACGACGATGCTGCATGGCTTGACGCAGAGGTCGTCGATGCCCCTGAAGGCTTGCTCAGTGCCCAGCCTAACCCTAACATCAAGGTGCAAGAGGTGCTAAAGCCCGTCTCCATGTTCCAAAAAGGCAATGCCTGGTATTTGGACATGGGACAAAACATGGTGGGTTATCTAGGCATCAAAGTGCGCGGACTGCAGGCAGGCGATACCATCACCTTGCGTTTTTCTGAAATCCTGACCCCCGACAGCCTCCTTTATCGGGAGAACCTTCGTAGTGCTGAGGCCACCGACCGCTATATCATGAAAGACAGCGAAGCCCAGTGGCATCCTATGTTCACCTATCACGGCTTCCGTTTTGTCGAGATCACAGGGCTGCGCGAAGAACCTGTTTTGGATGACTTCGAAGGCATGGTGTTTTACGATGAGATGTCCACGACAGGCCATTTTGAGACCTCTGACGAAATCATTAATGCGGTCTACCACAACGCTTATTGGGGCATCCGCAGCAACTACCGCAGCATGCCTACCGACTGCCCGCAACGCGACGAACGCATGGGATGGACTGGCGACCGTACCACAGGCAACTATGGCGAGTCGTACATTTTCGACAATCATGAGTTGTATGCCAAGTGGCTCACCGATGCTGAAGATAGCCAGAAAGAAAACGGTTCGCTGCCCAATGTCATTCCTCCCTACTGGCGCGGTTATACCGACAACATGACTTGGCCGGGCGCCGTCGTCACGGCAGCCGACATGGTCTACACCCGTTTCGGTGACTTGGAACCCATCCGCCAGCATTATGACGCCTTTAAGAAGTGGATGGTGCATATGAAAGAAGACTATATGAACGGCGGCATTATGCCTCGCGACACCTATGGTGACTGGTGCATGCCTCCCGAGTCGCTCGAGATGATCCATTCCAACGACCCTAAACGCATTACCGAGTCTGCCGTCATCTCTACCCCGTTCTATTGCTACCTTTCCGGCAAGATGGCCAAGTTCGCCGAACTGCTTGGAAAGACGGAGGATGTGACTTATTTCGAAAAAGAAATTAAGAGTTCCACCATCACTTTCAACGACAAATACTTCAACCGCGTCACGGGTCGCTATGCCAACAATACTGTTACCGCCAACATCTTGCCGCTTTGGTTTGGCATGGTGCCTAAAGGTCTGGAAGAGAAAGTATTTGAAAACATCGTCGACAAGACCGTGAACGAATGCGGCGGTCATGTCTCCACCGGCGTGGTAGGCATACAGCAGCTGATGCGCGTATTGACGGAATACGGCCGCGGTGACGTTGCCTTGCAATTAGCGTCTACCGACACCTATCCCAGCTGGGGTTACATGGTCCGCAATGGCGCTACCACCATTTGGGAGCTGTGGAACGGCAATACCGCCGATCCTGCCATGAACTCTGGCAACCATGTCATGCTGTTAGGCGACCTCATCGTATGGGAATACGAATACTTGGGCGGTATCCGTGCATTGGAACCTGGATATGGCAAGATCATGTTGAAACCTTATCCGATTGAAGGTTTGGACGAAGTGAATTGCGCTTATCAATCCGTTTCAGGATGCATAGAGAGCCATTGGAAACGCGTTGACAACCGTTTCGAATGGAATTTCTCCATCCCTGCAAACACCACTGCTGAAGTATATGTACCTACTGCAGAAGGCTATCAGATGAAAGCTTATGGCAGCGGTAAATACCATGTGGAATCATCGCTGTAATTTTTAGGGAAAAACATGTAGAGACAGCGCATGCACCGTCTCTACTGTGTTTTAATAAAATGTATCAGACGCGATTCATCGCGTCTCTACACTTATTTCTTGGCAATTCTGTCTGGATTTTCGGCGATGAATTTACTCCAGTCGGGTTTACGGGCGGCTTTGGCTTTCTGAGTGGTGTGCTTGGTGTAGTTCACGTCCTTGCCTTTGTCGATGGAATGACAAACAGCGGCGGCGACGGCATCGGTAGCATCGAAGAAATCGGGATGCTCTTCGAATTTCAGGATGAACTTCAACATTTTGGCCACTTGTTCTTTTGAAGCGTTGCCGTTGCCCGTGATGGTCTGCTTGATGGTCTTGGGAGAATACTCGAAGATGGGAATGTCACGGTAAAGGGCGGCAGCCATGGCCACGCCTTGGGCGCGACCCAGTTTCAGCATGGACTGCACGTTCTTTCCAAAGAAAGGCGCCTCGATAGCCAGTTCGTCGGGATGGTATTCGTTGACCAATTCCAGCACGCGCTCGAAGATTTTCTTCAGCTTGAGGGCTTGGTTTTCCAGCTTCTTCAAGTTGAGCACCCCCATGCGGATTAGCTCCATTTTTTTTCCCTCTTCCTTGATGAGACCATAGCCCATGACCATAGTGCCTGGGTCGATGCCGAGGATGATCTTTTCCGAGTTTGCTGCTTTGTTTTCCATATGCTTTACCCAAACAACTCAGTCGCCAAATCATATACGGTGGCAACAGGAACAATCTCGATGTTAAACCGTCGGGTGTCCAATCCCTTGGCGTTGTATTTCGAAATGAAAATCTTCTCAAATCCTAATTTGTCGGCTTCGGCGATACGGGCATCTACACGGGTGACGGCACGGATCTCGCCCGAAAGACCGACTTCGGCGGCAAAGGAATAGCGGGAAGAGATCGGTATGTCGGCATTGGACGAGAGCACGGCGGCGATGACGGCCATGTCGATGGCAGGATCCTCCACATGCAAGCCACCTGCAATATTGAGAAAGACGTCTTTCATGGACAGTTTAAAGCCCGCCCTTTTTTCCAACACCGCCAAAAGCATGTTCATGCGACGCGTATCGAAACCTGTCGTGGAACGCTGTGGCGTGCCATAAGCGGCCGTACTGACCAAGGCCTGGGTCTCGATGAGCATGGGGCGTTGGCCTTCCATGGTGGCGGCGATGGCGATGCCACTCACCTCTTCATCACGCTGCGAGAGAAGGATCTCACTGGGGTTGGTCACCTCGCGAAGTCCCGAGGCCTGCATCTCGAAGATACCCAATTCAGAGGCAGAGCCGAAACGGTTTTTGATGGTGCGAAGGATACGGAAGCCATAATGCCGATCGCCTTCAAACTGCAAGACGGTATCGACGATATGTTCCAGAATCTTTGGTCCGGCGATGCTGCCGTCCTTGGTGATATGACCGATAAGGAATACCGGCACCTGATAGCTCTTGGCGATCTTGTTCATCTCGGCAGCGGTCTCGCGGATCTGCGAGAGGCTTCCTGCAGTAGCGTCGACATAAGGCGAATCAAGCGTCTGGATGGAGTCGATGACCACGATATCGGGCTGCACTGCCTTGAAGTGTTTCAACAGCTCGTTGGTGTTGGTCTCGGTGAGGATGTAGCAGTTCGGATTGGCAATGCCGATTCTATCGGCGCGCATCTTTATCTGCGTCTGGCTTTCCTCGCCAGAGATGTAAAGCACTTTCTTGTTAGACAGTTGCAAGGCCGTCTGTAGCAGCAAAGTGGATTTTCCAATGCCTGGCTCACCGCCTACCAGAGTCAACGAACCCAACACCAGGCCACCGCCCAACACGCGGTTGAGTTCTTCATAAGGCAAGACGATACGCTGTTCCTTGGCATTGGTGATCTCCTTGATGGGTGTCGGAAATGCCTTTTCGATCTCCAGTCCTATGGTCTTTTTAACAGAACTGCTGTCTTTTCCCGTGACGACTTTCTCCTCCACGCAGCTGTTCCACGCACCGCAGGCCGGACATTTGCCGAACCATTTCGGTGACTCGTTGCCACATTCTTTGCAAAAGAAAGCCGTTTTTTCCTTACTTGCCATTTCTTTCCTTGTTTCTTGCGACAAAGATACGCAATCCTTTCTTTGTCCGCTTGCTTTTGTTAATGCTGGATCTCTTCGTGAGCCACTTTTGCCATATCGTTGATGATATCATTCATCCTGACGGGACTGGTAAGGTCGGAGTAGTCGCAGAAAATGATATCCATATAGTTGGCGGTCTTTTTCCACTCGCCTTTGTAGTCGTTCTTCAACGAGAAAATATAAGAGTTGCTGGTGCCCAGCAGGACCTCCTTGAGGGCGCAAACCTTATAGACGATATCGTTGAAGAGGCTTTCGCTATAGACGCCGGTCTTGCATTCGATGACATAAAGCTTGTTGGCTTTCATGAAACACACGTCCAGTTCGTTGTCGTGTTTCAGTCCGTTGTTGCTGATGTGCACGCCCATAGCGATATCCTGTGGGTTAAGCGTAGCTTTGATGAAATAATAGACGTATTCCTCAAACCAGCCTCCTGTGAGGTATTCAAGTTCTCCTTTTTGCAGGTAGCCTTCCTTTTCGGGTATGAAGCCGATGAAGTCAAGGAACTTGCTCAGATTCGGGATAGGGGTCATCTTCTTGTCTTTGGGATGTTCCACTTCCTCTATCTTGATGAACTCTGAATTGCGGTATTTAAGGCGCAAGGTGGTCATGACGTTGTAATCGAGGTTGCCCAGCATTTTTTTAGTGAAGAGGTAAAAGAGATGTTTGGCAAAGCCAGCGTCACGGATGGCTTTGCGAGGCTGGTCGGCATCGTTGGTCAAGCCGTAGAGTTTGAAATATTCATTCAGCCCTATCCTGTAGCTGATGGGATACACCTCGTCGTCATCGTCGTAGATGCTGTTGTCGAAGATGGTCTTGACAATGAGGTTCTCACGCGTCTGGGTGTAGAAGAAATAGGTATGAAACTCTTCGAAGACGTGTTGCACCGAGAGCGTCATGTAACGCGAGCCTCCCGCCAGATTCAGATAGTATTCGGTGTCAGTGTTGAGCCGTTCTTTGATGACACGACAGATACGCTCATAAAGCAACTGATCCGAATGATGTTCGATGAGGATGCTTTCCACCTGTTCTTTAGCAATGCCGAGTTGGGTGGCCAGATGACCGATGCATTCGGCTTCTTCGGTAGTGGAGATAAAAAGCAGTTTATCGCCTTCGGAGTACACTTCTTTGGTGAAGAGATAAGCTGGCAGGGGATTGCTTTTATCGATGATGTTGACGATGGTTTTTGACATGGTGAAGGTAATTATGACACAAAAATAATAAAAGCCTCCGATTGGAGGCTTTTTGAGATGAAAACAATCGATCAGATCCTTATTTCTTGATAGCAGCAATGCCCGGCAGTTCCTTGCCTTCGATGGCTTCGAGCAAGGCGCCGCCGCCAGTGCTGACGTAGCTCACGCGGTCGGCCAAGCCGAACTTGTTGATGCAGCTCACGCTGTCGCCACCGCCGATAAGGGAATATGCACCATTCTTCTCAGTGGCTTCCACAATGGCTTCGGCCAAGGCACGCGAACCGTGGGCGAAATTGTCGAACTCGAACACGCCGCAGGGACCGTTCCAAAGGATGGTCTTCGACTTCTTGATGATCTCTGCATAGAACTTACGGCTCTCAGGACCGCAGTCGAGGCCTTCCCAGCCGTCGGGCACGTTCATCGGGTCGACGACCATGGTCTTGGCATCATTGGAGAAAGAGTCAGCAACGACAACGTCGAAAGAGAGGTAGAGGTTGACGCCTTTCTGCTTGGCTTTCTCAAGGATCTCCAATGCAAGGTCGAGCTTGTCTTCCTCACAGATGGAGTTGCCGATATGGCCGCCCAAAGCACGTTTGAAGGTGTAGGTCATGCCGCCGCAGAGGATGAGGTTGTCGACCTTGGTGAGCAGGTTCTCGATGATCTCGATCTTGGTGGAGACCTTCGAGCCACCCATGATGGCGGTGAAAGGATGCTGGATCTCGTTCATCACCTTGTTGACGGCTGCCACTTCCTTGCCCATCAGGAAACCGAACATCTTATGGTCGGCGTCGAAATAGTCGGCGATAAGAGCGGTAGAGGCATGGGCACGGTGAGCGGTGCCAAAGGCGTCGTTGATGTAGTAGTCGCCATAGCTGGCCAACGTCTTTGTAAACTCCTTTTGAGAGGCCTTGATGGCTTTCTTGGCCTCGTCGTAGCCTTCTTCGCCTTTCTCAACGCCACGCGGTTTGCCTTCTTCTTCGGCATAGAAACGCAGGTTTTCGAGCAAGAGCACTTCGCCGGGTTTCATGGCAGCTACCTGGTCAGCGGCTTTCATGCAGTCGGGAGCAAAGGCAACAGGCTTGCCGAGGAGCTCTTCCAGATGCTTTACAATAGGTTTGATGGAGAACTTCGGGTCGGGGTTCTTCTTCGGACGGCCGAGGTGCGACATGAGGATGACTTTGCCTCCGTCGTTCATGACCTTCTGTATGGTCGGCAGGGCGGCACGCATGCGGGTGTCGTCGGTGATATTGAAGTTGTCATCCAGCGGGACGTTGAAATCGACACGGATGACTACGCGTTTGTTGTTGAAATTGGTTTGGCTGATCTCTGTCATGACTATAAGGTTTTAATGTTGTTATTTCTTTGTTTCTTTATGTACTTTTTTGCCTGCGTTGGGTCTGACCAACATGTTGATGGCTTTGGGCAGCATCTCGAAATCGAAGGGAGAGTTGGTCAGGTTTTCGCCTTCTGTCTCCAGAAGCAGCGAGTGTGGTGGGTTGGAGGTGATTCTGACCTTTTTGCCCCTGAAGGTGGAGACCTGTTTAATTTTATCTATGAAGGTTCCGTTATAAAGATTCTTCACGTTGGTGGCGAACTTGAAAATCGACACGTCACGGATGACGGTGAGGTCGAACAAGCCATCATCGGGGACGGCATCGCGCATCATCATCATGCCTCCGCCGTTGAATTTTCCGTTGCCAATGGAGAGACTGAGTATGTAATCGTTGAAAATCTCCTCATCGTCAATCTCAATCTTGACATGGGTGTTCTTGTAGTTTAACAGGCAGTAGATCGTGTTGAGCAGGTATCTCACCGTTCCTCCCTTGCCCTTTCTCTTCATCTCGTTGGTGCGGGTACACACCATCTCGTCGAGACCGGTACCGGCGGCGTTCAGGAAATAACGCACCTTAGGGTCACCATCGTTATAATAGGTCACTTTGCCAATGTCGTGGGCAAAAGTGTTGCCGCCTTTGAGGATTCTGATGATCTTCACATAATCGTTCGGAAAATCGAAAGTGCGCACCCAGTCGTTACCTGTGCCTACAGGGATGGTGCCCATGGTAATCTCATTGGTGGGGAAACGGTCTTGGGTGAAGATGCCGTTGATGACCTCATTGTTGGTGCCATCGCCTCCGACGGAAATGATTTTCTTGTAGCCTTTTTCAATAATGCCTTGACGGACGATTTCGATGGCATGACGCGGGTATTCCGTGACAACAGCATCAAAGTCAAAGCCTTCTTCTGTCAGAATCTTTTTGATTTCAGGCCAGTCTTGTTCTCCTTTTCCAATACAGGCTTTTGGATTGACTACAACCAACCATTTGTTGTTCTCTTCGTTCATACACGATGTTTAAGAGTCCAAATATAAGAAATATAACGATAAGTCAAGAAATTCTTTCGTTTCAGCACTATCGGCAAACGACGCATTGTGCCTTAATAGTAAACGATATTTAGGTCAAGTCGTTTCTGTTGCAAGGACTGTATCGTTTTAGTCCTAACCTTCGTGTTATAGACTTTCAGTTGTTTCAACGAAGATATGTTTTCAATAGGTGATAGGTTTTTGACACTGGTGTTGTTGATGAAGAGCTTTTCGAGTTGGTTGAGGTTAGAAAGGGGTTTCAGTGATTTGACACCGGTGCCGCTGGCGTTAAGCACTTTTAGGTTTGCCATCCTGGATAGAGGGCTTAGGTCGTCGACTTGGGTATTCTCAATATTGAGAGACTCCAAAGCAATGTCCATCTCAATTGGTGACAGGTCTTCGAGCGGGTTGTTCTGTATGTTGAGTTCTTTGAGGTGTGCTTTGTCTGACAACGGTTTCAGGCTACGGATGCTTTGGTTGTTGGCAGTAACGGATTCAAGCCAGTTGCAGCTAATAAGCGGGTCGAGCGACTCAATAGGTGTGTTCGGGTCGATGACGATTTTACGTAAGTCTAGGATGCGCTGCAAGTCGAGTGGCTCCGGCTGGAAAGCTTCGGTGCCCACATGACTGCGGAAGATGCTTTTCCAAGTGTCGTTAAGGGTGACCCACCAGGCAACGAGTTTGCGAGTCTGATAGACAACGGTAACCTGAGGCTGGACATCCTTAAGCGCTAAAACTTGTGGTGTAGTGATGCCTGTGCTGTCGGCCCAAACGATTTCAATGTTGGAGTCTGTGGCCAAGGCGGAAAGGTCTCTGACAGGTGTCTCCATGATGTTAAGCTGTCGCAGGCTCTTCATATCACGCAGAGGCGATATGTCGTCCACATAGGTTTGGCTCATATCGATGTTCTCCAGGTTGATCATGCCTTGCAAGGCGTCAAGACGGGTGATTTCCGTGTTGGAGATATTCAGGGATTCCAAGTTGGTCAGGCGGCTAACAGGGATAAGGTTTTGTAGATACGGGTTGCCGGAGAGGTCGAGTTGCTTCATGTTGATGATCTCATGGAGTTGTTCGGTGCTCGGTTCGGCGGTCAACTGAATCTGTTTAGAGAAGATGGCTTTCCAATAAATGGGAAGTTCGTTCCACCATACCTTGAGCGCCTCGGTATCGTAGATGACGAGGATGTTTGGGTTCTCTTTGGTGAATGCACTTGCCTCGGTGACGCCTATTTTGGAGTGGTCGCAATATATTTTACTCAGTCTGCGATGTTCTTTCAGCGGTGAGAGGTCGCTTATGACGGTATTGCTACAATAGAGCTCCTTTAGGTTCTCTAGATGAGCGACAGTCTGCAAATCGCTGACAGGGGTGCCGGAAATGTTGAGGCTTTGCAAGGAATTGAGATTGGCCAAAGGATAAAGGTCGCGTACCGTTGTATTACTGATGTCGATGGAGACGGGTTGCGCCAAGTCTTGTAACGGCACGATGTTGGATATCTTGCTGCCACTGGCATTGAGGAAAGCCAGTTCAGGACAGTGCTTCAGATCCTTCAGCGTAGTGACCATGGTGTTGGCGATATTGAGACGTTCAAGGTTGCGCAAGGCTTCAAGAACGGAAAGGTCATCGACGTTGGTGTTGGCGATTTCGAGTTCTTCCAGGGTGATATCGTATTTCAGTGACGAGATATCATTGATTAACGTAGAGTTGGCTTTCAGGACTTTCAGTTTATTGGCGCTACGCAGGGGTGAGATGTCTTCTACAGAGGTACCGGATATATCAAGATGCGTCAGGTCGGAGAGTTCACTGAGAGGCTCTAATGAGATGATGTTTGAAAGTCCTGCAATGCTGACATGTTGTTTCTGTGTCACGGCCTTGAGTTTGGCATCCAGTTCGTTCCAGTCGTTTTTGAAAGTCTTGTCGTGCCAGATGGTGTCGCCATTGGCCTTGACAGTGGGATAGGAAACCGTATAGTCGGTGCCAGTGATGAATCCGACAGACTCAATCGGAATGCTATCGTATAACTTGATGTCTTCTCCTAGTCTTCGTTTCCAGTTACCGGTGAGGTTGCCCCACCAGTTTCTAAGTTCTTCTTTCTCGTTGATCTTTGTGGTGTAAATGCTGGCGATCTTCAGGTCGCTGCGTTGCTGGTCGAGGTTGATTTCGATGAAGCGGTTCTTCATATTATCCACCTTGTCGTTATTGATGGTGGTCGCCTTCAAATGCCTGGTGAGTGTGACCTTGAAAAAGACGGTGCCATCGCTGCGAGTGCTGTTGGCGATGCTTTGCACATCGAATTTGAAGTTGGCTTTCTTGAAGAAAAAGTCAATATCCTTGAGATAGGCCTGCACGTCTTTGTTGATGGGCGTTTTGCGTGTTTCATCCAAGTCGTCTTCGACTTGAACCTTATCGTCAACAAAGATCTTGTTCCAGCTCTCGTTGAATACGATTTCCTTTTCTTGAGCCGTGGTAGCGGTGTCGCCGATGAAGTTCAGCGTCTCCTCAAGGTACTGCATCATGGCTTGCACCTCGGCTTCGTATTTTTGTATATCGCCTTTCGTCAAGGTCTGTGCATTACTCATTCCGACAAAGCAGAACAAAGCGACAAAAAGGACTAAAATTCTTTTCATGGTTGGTAGAATTTTATCAAATTAACTTTTTCTTTTTCAGGCATGTAAATAATGTTCGACATCAGCCAGCCTGCATTGTTTCCAGCACGGTTAAACCACGAAACCTCAAAGTACCAGTCTTTGATCTGGAAGACGTGGAACTTCAAGGAATCTACCCGTTTGAAGACCAAATTGCCTTTCTTGATTTCGTAGAAAAACAAGGTCAGGTAATCGGGTTGAAACTCTTTGGAAGCATAGTATTCTATGACTTCGGGGTTTTGGAAAGCCTTGTAGATGTTCATGAAGTCGAGTTCATGGCTCATGGGATGCAGGAAGTATTTCTCTTTCTCCGCCATCTCGCCTTTTGGGAAGAGTTTGTTGAATTCCGAGAAATACACGTTCGTCAGCACCCATTTGGAGCCGAGTCCTTCTTTTTCGACGGCAAGGATAAGCATGACGGGCACTTCTTTGCCTTTGTAGGTGAAAGTGGCCGAAACCTCCGAATACCAGCGTCCACCCAAAAAACTCATATAGCTGGAATCATCTTTGGTGACGTCTTCAATGAAATAACGCTGCAACTCCGTCTGGTTGCCAAACTTCACCTGGTCGAAGAGAATAGGGAGCGACTGACGCCGCATCTTGTTGCTGCGGTAGTTGGGGTCTTTTGGATTGAGCTTATAACCGAACTGGTCTTCCTCGTAGTTGAAGCGACGCATGAACTGCCCCATTTGTTTGGTCATGGCATAGAGTTCCGTCTCATCCATCTGGACATTGCCGACAGAGTATTGGGCAAAACCGCTTACGCTCATCAGGAGGCCCAGTACGAACAGGAGGATGTGTTTCAAATAGGATTTCAAGGCTGTCGATTTTTATGTTTGACGGTTGCCAGAAATGCCGTCTTCACATGAAAACGGGCTCCGACAACCGTCAAGAATGTCAAATTATCTGTTGGTGGTTTCTTTCACCCGCATGTCGCCGAGCAACACATCCCAGAAACCGATGGTACGACCGCCGATCTGGGTTTCCTTGCGCTTGACGTATACCGTGATATCTTTTTTCGTAGTGTCTTTGTACACCATGTTGCCTTCCCTGTCGTAACCGCGGAAGGTCTGGAAGATGGTGATGACGCCCACATATGTCCCATCAGGCTGGCGCTGCAGGTCGCTGACATATTCGATGTTGTACCATTCAATCTCAACACGGTCGTAGTTGAGGCGCATCAGGTGCTCGAAATACTTGCGCACCCTGTAGAAGGTGATGGTGTTGGAATGGAGCGAGGAGACGCCGATCTCGGCATCCGACATGAACAGTTCCTCTGCACGGTCGATGACGCGGTTGGCTTCGCTGAAAGGCGTTTCTTTAGAACCGGCAATCTTGATATATTTGCTCAGGTCTCTGACTTTCTCCAATGCGAGACTGTCGATGGCCTGCTTGCGTTCAAAACTCAATTCGTCTTGTGCCATTGCGGTGCCCACAACGAACAGGGCAATGACTATGGTTGCAAAGATTTTTTTCATGGTTTATTTACTTTTTTATGAGTTCAAGTTCGGTGATTTTGCCGCTGGTGTTGTATTTGATGTCGTTGACATCGTTGCGCGAGACTTTCTGGTCCTTCAGGTAATTGAGGTATTTTTCAATTGTAGTAGGACGGTCATAGTCGTTGAATCCGCCTGCCTGGCTGATAATGATCAGTACGGGGACGTTGTTTGATTCGAACATGGAGAGTGTCTCGCTGATGACGCGGTTTGCCTGAGAGATACTGCTGGCACCGGCGATGCTGCGGAAATTACGTTCAAGCACCACATTGGCCGATTGCATACGCTCCCTTTCTTCGGCGGCGCGGCGTTCCTCTTCATTACGCTGGGCGCGTTCACGGGCGAGTTTCTTCTCCACTTGGAAAAGCAGGTCATCGACTTCGGCATTCTGAAGGTTCCAATCCTTGATGGTCTGGACACGTGCTTCTTTTTCTTCTAAAGTCCAAAGCGTCTCGTCGTTGAGGATGGCATTCAAGTCCTTGATGGCATCAGCGACTTTTGATTTGTATTCGGCTTCAGCGGCTTCTTTGGCAAGTCTTTTCTTGCTCTTGCAACTGGTCGTTCCTCCGAGTGTAATGAACACAGCGAGAAGAATCATTGCGATGGTTGTGAGTTTATTCTTCATTTTGTTGAAATATTTTTCTTTTAATAACTCAAAATAACACTTTAAATTGCAAAAGTATATCTTTTTTCTATAGGTTAGGATATTTTGTTGCAATTTTGCGCTTGTGAAATTCTACAACATTCCCATCTTTCTGCCCGAAAGCGCCTGTCCCTTCCGATGTGTCTATTGCAACCAATACAGCATCGCCAGTCGCAACAGTATGCCAGAACCTACAGCTGTCAAAGCCATCATAGAGGCGCATCTGCATTCGTTTCCCAAACAGGACCGTTTCGTAGAGGTAGCTTTCTTCGGTGGCAATTTCACGGGCCTTCCAGAGGCTGTCCAAGACGCCTATCTGGATGTTGTGACGCCCTATCTCGTCAGTGGCCAGGTGCAAGGCCTGCGTTGCAGCACACGTCCCGATTATATCGATGCGAACCGTTTAAAAGTGCTGAGGCAGAAGGGCATGTACAACATCGAATTGGGAGCGCAATCGACCGACGACACCGTCTTACAGGCCAGTGGTCGGGGTCATGATGCCGCCATCCTTCGCGAGGCTTCCCGTCTTATCATTGAAGAAGGTTTTGAACTGGGGTTGCAAATGATGATAGGGTTGCCGGGCAGTACGCCTGAAAAGGACATGCAAACGGCACACGACATTGTGGCGATGGGCGCTAAGGAAACGCGTATCTATCCTTGTCTCGTCGTGAAAGATACGGTGTTGGAACAGCGTTATAGAAAAGGGACTTATCAGCCGCTCTTGATGGAAGAAGCCATCCGACAATCTGCCGACTTATACATGTATTTCGCCTCCCATGGAGTAAAGGTATTACGCATAGGCCTTCATGCTTCAGACGACTTGGACCGTGGCGATTGCGTGGCCGGCCCTTACCATCATAATTTTGCCGAGATGGTCTATAGCGAGGTTTGGCGCAGGAAACTGACCGACATCAGTGGCAATGGGGATCTATTGACTGTCTTCACGCATCCTTCGCAAAGGACCAACGCCATAGGTTATAGGGCTTCCAACCGAAAGGAATTGCTAAAGAGATTTAATGAGGTTCGGTTTGTGGCTGACGACACCCTCGCCTTGGATGAATTCCGATTTGAAATCCAACCTCTTGCATCTCGACAACCTATGATAATCGCGTCAGCGCTGATGCCTGATACAGCAAAGCGCAAACTTGAAAAACTCGGGCAGGTGTTATGGTTGAATCCTGTGGATTTCGTGTATCCTTCCATCGCGGCGCATCCTGATGTCTTTTTCTTTCAATATGCTGACAACCAGTTTGTATTTGCGCCTAACACTCCATCGCAATGGATTGCCGCTTTGCATCAAGCCGGTGTGAAACTGATGCGAGGTAAGAAACGTTTGGGTGGGGCGCATCCTGAAACGGTTTTTTACAATGCGGTCGGGACGAAAGAGATGTTGATTCACAATCTAAAATATACAGACGAAAGGATTCTACTTCTTTATGATGAAAAGCACAGAATCCATGTCAACCAGGCCTATACCCGATGTAATCTCATCGCCGTCAATGTAAAGGCATTCATTACATCAGACGAAGGCATTTTTTGCACGTTAGAGGATTTAGGTTTTGATATGTTGTTTATTGATCCGCACCAGATTCGGCTGGAAGGACATGATTATGGTTTCTTCCCAGGCTGTTGCGGATATTATGATGGGAGGCTTTTCGTCTGTGGCTCGACGGCTAACCTTAAGGAAAAGAAGGATCTTGACGCCTTTTTAAATCGATATGGCGTGACGTTGGAAGAGCTTTATGATGGCCCTTTGACGGATTTGGGAGGAATCTTTTTTAGTTAGGAGTTAGGAGTTTGAAGTTAGGAGTTAGCAGTAGAGACGCGATGAATCGCGTCTGATCATCATCATTGCGCACGTCGTCCCAATAAACCAAATGCTAATACCTCTCCACGAAATCCCTGACTAGCCTGAAAACGGGTTCATAGCTGTCGAAAACGGCATGATCCCAGTCATCAAAAATGGTGTGGTAGTATTGAAAAGCGTCGCCTTCTTGGTTCTCAAGAAAGATGCAGGGCACGTGGCGTTGGGCAAACGGATAATGGTCGCTGTTGCCCGCCAATTCTCCACGGTTTAAGTTTTTGAAATGAGACTTTTCCTTGTTGATTTGTTCAAACAGGGCATAACCACGCATCCCTTCGTCGCTGACCTCGCAGTATTGAACAGGGTTGTTGTCCCCGATCATGTCGATATTGAACAGGTATTTGATTTGCTCTAAGGGTACGACAGGATGATTGACGAAAAACTCAGAACCACGAAGATTGGCATCTTCTCCTGAGAAGGAGATGAAATACATGTCGTATTCGGGACGATGCTTGGCATAATAGGCGGCCAAAGTCACGATGGTGGCTGTACCGGAGGCGTTGTCGTTGGCACCGGCATAATAGATGCGTCGGCCGAGGTTGCCCAGATGGTCGTAATGCGCCGTGAAGACATAACAGCTGTCGTGATGCCTTCCTTCCACTTTGGCGATGACATTGAAGAGTCCGTAGTCTTTCAAAAACTTATGATCCACTTTCAAGCGAACCGTTTTCACGCCTTCGATTGCTTCGGGCGTCACCCAAATGATAGGCTTCTCAACCACGCGATGGCCATAAGCCTTGTAGAATTTGATGGGAGCCGGCCATGTGTAAAGGAATCCTGCATTGGGACTTTCAGCAGTCTGTAACCTCGAAAAAGCCTCATGATGCCGGTAGGTGAACCAAAATTCACAGGCCACTAGACAATGGGCATATTCTGGTCTTGCAAGGTCGGCATACATCTTCTCTGGGTCAAAGTTGAGGGTGTCTACGTGATACACGGGAAAAGTTCCATAAACGCCTGAAGAATATTCCCGCATGGAGAAGTCGACGCCAGGGGTGAGTCGCTTTCCATCAGCCCACATCTTCATCTTGCCTGGGAAGGTATTGATGTCGATGGTGAAAGGCTGACAGACGACTTCATCGGCTCCTGCTTTGAGATATTCCTTTTCCAAATATTTCCCCGCCTTGTTGGCGCCTCCTTTGGCATAGCCGCGACCTTGGTATCTCGAAGAACTCAATTCCTTGACGATTTGCTTGTAAAGCACCATGTCTTGCGCATTCAGCTGCAAAGCAGCGAAGGTCAATAAGATGATGAGAAGTTTTTTCATAGCAATGGTGTGTTTTAGAATGAGGGACAAAAATAGCATTTGTTTTTGACTTTTTGAGGGTTGTTTGAGGAATTCGAAAGAAGTGAAGCAGTCCGGTAACAATCGGTTTCAACCTCTATTCCTATAACCGTAAAAAAAATATCCCGCCCGCAGGCAGGATATTTTTTGCATTGCATGAAAGACTACCGAAATTATTCTTCGTCTTTCTGGCTTTCTTCGTATTCCTTCAACAGCTTGTTCTGGACGTCGGTAGGCACCTGCTGGTATTCAGCATACTTCATGGTGAAGGTGCCACGGCCCGAAGTCAGCGAGCTCAGTGAGGTGGAATAGCGGTCCATCTCGGCCAACGGAACCTTGG
>CAMJQC010000028.1 GCA_946407975.1 uncultured Bacteroidales bacterium | reverse complement strand
GTGCCGATGGCGTGCTGCTGGGTTATTATAAGGTGCATCCCGACTCAACAGGCATTAAACTGAACAACAAGGACTTCGGCAAAGGCAAGAAACTCAACGTCAGCTATAATGGTTTCTACGACGCCTGTCCCATCTCGGGCAACGGTGACGACATTAACTTGCTTACCCAATACAGAAACAGCCAAAACGGCACATTTAAAAAGGTGGATGCTGAAGGCTGGCAAAAGACAACCTATTTCCAATATGACTACAACTTGCCCAATTCTACTTGGAACGGCTTTAACCGTCATTTCGCCTTCGGTCGCCGTCATTTCTATGGAAAGACCTATAAGATTGGCTTCGGCTGTGGCCTCGACTGGAACCGCTTTGTGAGCAAGAACAGCTTAGGCTCTGCTGACCGCACCACTATCATGCGTCAAATGCAGGTGCGTGCTGAATTGATGCAACGTATTGTCCTCCGCAGGATTGGTCTCAACTGGGATCTAGGTGCTTATGGCGGCATCAACGTCACTCGCCGTGTCAAGACTGTGGTTGATTTGCATTTTAACGATGACGACCCGGTTTGGAACTATGGTAATGTAGTAACCGGCAATTACAAGAAATGCAAAGCCATGAACCTCTTCGAGTACGGTGTTACTACGCGTATCAGCTACAGCATCGCCAATATGCTCAACATCGGAGTCTACGGTAACTATCGCCTCTCGCCCATCATCACCAAAGACGATCCTTTGATTGGAACGAAGGCCAACAACCCTTCGCCCTGGAGCATCGGCATAGAAATCGAGATTGTGCGCTAACCCATCTCAACAGCTAACACTACAAAAGAAAGCGGCAAAAAACCTTGTCGCTTTCTTTGTTTATGAAATTTCGTTATCTTTGCACATTCATTCGCAAAAAGAACAATCATGCAAGTAAAAGAATTAGTCGAAAAACTGAACCTCAAAATTTTGTCCGGCGAAAACGGACTTGACCGTGAAATCGACGGATGCTACATCTCCGATCTGCTCAGCGACGTGATGGGCAACGCCATGGAAGGCGACATCTGGATTACCTTACAGACTCACAAGAACGTGATGGCCGTGGCTTCCTTGAAGGAACTGGCATGCATCATCCTGGTCAAAGACCTCGTCCCCAACACTGAGACCATCGACCAGAGCAACGAAGAGGCACTGCCTATCCTGCAGACCTCTCTCCCCACTTACGAAATCGCCGGTCTCGTCTATAACCTCCTGCACGGATAGGCATCATGGAACTCAACGCATATAGGGCTGACCTGCATCTGCACACCGTACTCTCGCCGTGTGGCGATTTGTACATGAGCCCTAGTGCCATCGTGGAACAAGCCAAAAAACTACACCTCGACGTCATCGCCATCTGCGACCACAACACTACGCGACAGGTAAAAGTGACGCAGAAAATCGGACGCGAGAACGGCATTATGGTCATTGGCGGCGTTGAGATCACCACCCAGGAAGAGGCCCATGCCCTCGCCTACTTCGAGACTGACGAACAACTTGACGCGTTCCAAGAGTATCTTGACGCACATCTGCCCCACATCCCGCTCGACGAAGAGAAAATCGGCTACCAGCTTATCGTCGACGAGAACGAGGAGGTTACCGGAGAAGAGGAATGGCTTCTTTGGTCGGCGCTGACCGACTCCGACCTTGACACCTTATATGAAAAGGTACACGAGATCGGCGGGCTTTTCGTCCCCGCCCATGTCAACAAGTCCGCCAGCAGTCTCATAAGCCAGCTGGGTTTCATCCCGCCCGACCTCAAGGCCGACGCTTTGGAGATATCCAAACACGTTAAGAAAGACGAGTTCCTCAAAAAATACGCTTACCTGAAGAGATTCAACTTCACCAAAAGCTCCGACGCCCATTTCCTGCACCTCATCGGCGAAGTGCACTGCGTGCTGCACATGTACGACAAGACCTTCGACGAGTTCCGCAAGACCCTCCATGGAGAAGGCGGGCGTTATATCGACACCGAACCCGCAGAAAAACTGCAATTATTATACGGTTGATTATGAAAGAATTAGCATTACATGTATACGATTTGATGGAGAATTCCACCGCGGCCAACGCCACTGTGGTTGAGCTCACCATCCGTGACAGTCTGAAAGACAATATCTACGCCTTTACCATCAAGGATAACGGCAAAGGCATGACGCCCGAGTTCCTTGCCAAGGTGACTGACCCATGGACTACCTCGCGCACCACCAGAAAAGTGGGTCTCGGACTCCCGCTCATCAAGATGAACACCGAGAACGCCGGTGGTGGCATGAAAATTGAAAGCCAAGTCGGCGTGGGCACCGTGCTCAACTTCTGGTTTCAGCACGACCACATCGACCGTCCGCCCATGGGCGATCTTCCAAGCGCTTTGGTGATGCTCTTCGCGGGTCATGAAGACATCCGCTTTATTTACACCCATATCACCGACGAAGGAGAGTTCACTTTCGACACAGACGAAGTCAAGGAAGCCCTCGACGGCATGTCGATGAACGACATCAGCATTATGAAATATCTCAAAGAGATGATCCAGGAAAACCTCGATGAGATCCATTACAACGACTAACACCTTCCTTTCAGACAACCCTATTGGAACAAAACAAAACCTAAACAATATCATGACAATCAAAGAAATATCAGAAGTACTGAACGCCAAAGTCTTATGCGGTGCCGACCGTTTAGATGAGGACTACCAAAAGGCTTTTGCCTCCGACTTGATGAGCGACGTCCTCACGCTCGGCGATTACAACCCAGTCATTCTGACCGGCCTGTGCAACATGCAGACCATCCGCACCTGCGAAATGGGCAACCTCGATGTCATCATCCTCGTACGCAAGAAGAAAGCCTCGGAAGAGATGATCGAGATGGCTGAAGACGAAGGCATGGTGATGATGGAATGCGATTATTCCATGTTCAAGGCTTGTGGTCTGCTCTTCTCGGCAGGTCTGGAGCCCATCTACTAACACTATGACTCACCAAAACCAACGCCATGCACTTTGAATACCAAGTTTACGAAGCGGACTTTGTGAATGCAGGAGCCGCATCCAGCGCCATTAAGAAGACGCTGAAGCAACTCAATATCAACCCGAGCATCATCAAACGGGTTGTCGTAGCCTTATACGAGGCTGAAGTCAACGCCATCGCCCATGCCTATGGCGGCACCATCTTTGCCGACATCGAATCGGACAAGATCACGGTGAAGGTAGTCGACACCGGTCCCGGCATCCCCGACATCGACTGGGCCATGCAGGAAGGCAACTCCACCGCTTCGCCCGAAGTTCGCAACATGGGATTTGGAGCCGGCATGGGTCTGCCCAATATCAAGAAAAACGTCGACAAGCTGAATGTCACCTCTAAAGTCGGAGTTGGCACCACTGTCGAGATGGAAGTAAATTTCGTATAAAATCCTTTGGGCGCGGCCCAAAACTGAACAACTGACAACTATGGAAAAGACGCCCTTCTTTCACGCCCTAACTCTCGACACGGAGGCCTGCATAGGCTGTTCGCATTGCATGAAATCATGCCCCACTGAGGCCTTACGGGTGCGCGACGGCAAGGCCGTCCTCATGCCCGACCGATGCATCGACTGCGGCAACTGCTTCAAGGTGTGCCCCACCCATGCCATTTACATCAAGCAGGATGACTTTGAATCCATCTTCAACTTCCCCTGCCGCGTGGCATTGGTGCCAGCCGTCTTCATGGGTCAGTTCCCCAACGACATCACCGTTTCGCGCATCTACGGCATCCTGAAAGACATTGGCTTCACCCATGTCATCGAGACCGAGTCGGCCATCCCCATCTACACAGCCGCCAAGGAGAAATACGCCGAGGAGCACCCCGACATCAAGCCACTCATCTCCACTTTCTGTCCCGCCATCGTGCGTCTGATCCAGGTCAAGTTCCCGAGCCTTGTCGAAAACCTGCTGCCTTTGAGGGCGCCTATCGACATCACCGCGATGTATATCCGTCGTAAGATCAAGCGGGAGATGGAGCTGGACGACGACCAGATCGGATTGTTCTACATCACGCCTTGCGCCGCCAAGATCGCGGCGGTGAAATCGCCAGTAGGTGAAGAGAAATCGAGCGTTGACGGCGTCATCAACATGGACTCGCTATACAACCGCGTCTTCAAGAAAATCAAAGAACAAGGCAAAGGCTTCCAAGAAAAGAAACTGCCCGTCTCACAACTGTCGGCCGACAGCGTGCTCACCTCGCTCACCAATGGCGAGCGCCGTCTGAGCAACGCCCAACACTCCTACTCTATCGACCAGATCGACAATGTGACGGAGTTTCTCGAAAAACTGGAAAACGAAGAGATTGAAGACGTTGACTTCCTCGAGTTGCGTGCCTGCGACCAAAGCTGTCCCGGAGGCATCCTGACTTGCGACAACCGTTTCCTGATGTGCGAACGCGTCTTCGAACGCGCTCGTAAAATCGCCGACCGCGAACGCAAAGGCGAGCAGGCCAAGGACCACGAACTCGAAGAGGAGCGTGTGTATCTCATGCGCAACATGGTGCTTGGCGACATCAAACCGCGTTCCATGTTGGTCCTTGACGACGACATCGCCAAGGCCCTCGAGAAGATGAAGAAAATCAACGAGCTGAGAGCCATGCTCCCCCAGACCGACTGCGGCATCTGCGGCGCCCCCACCTGCGACGCCCTGGCACGTGACATCGTCTGCCAAAACGCCGAGCTCACCGACTGCATCTTCATCCAACGTAACCTCGAAGCCCGTGGCAACATGAACATCGACGAGTCCCTGAAAATCATGGAGCTCATCTGGGGCAGCGACAAGATGGATGATTATGTGAAGAAATAGATCGGTCTTCCGCAGTCAGCAATCAGCTAACAAACTGAACAACTACCAACTCCAAACTAAAGATCGGCCTCCAGGCCGCAACCAGTAAATTAATGGCTAACGGCTAACCACTTCCCCATAACAGTCGAAATAGTCTGCCTGTGTGATTTTTACCTGATAGAAACGTCCGATTTCCAACGCATTTTCAGCAGAAATCAATATTTCATCGTCAACTTCTGGAGAGTCATATTGAGTACGGCCAATGTAATAGTCGCCTTCTTGACGGTCAATCAGAACTTTCTCGATTTTTCCGACTCGTTTTCCATTGATTTCTAGTGAGATATCCTGCTGGATCGACATCAATCTCTCAACACGATCCTGCTTGACTTCGTCGGGAACGTCATCGGGCATCTCATAGGCAGGAGTGCCAGCTTCGGGCGAGAAAGCAAAAACACCGGCACGCTCGAAGCGCATGTCCTTCACAAACTGACAGAGTTCCTCAAAATCAGCCTCCGTCTCGCCAGGGAATCCGACAATAAATGTCGTTCTGAAAGCGATGTCGGGGACATGTTTGCGGACGTTGTTCACGAAACCGATTGTCTGCTCACGGTCAACACCACGGCGCATGGCTTTCAACAGATGCGTGCTGATGTGTTGCAAAGGCAAGTCGATGTAATGACAGATCTTTGGATTCTCACGCATCAAATTGAGCAACTCATCGGGAAAGCCCAGAGGATAGCCGTAATGCAAACGGATCCATTCAAACCCGACAATCTCACCTAAAGACTTCACCAACTCCACTATTCTGGTCTTTCCATAAAGGTCAATGCCATAATAGGTCAAGTCTTGAGCGATGAGAATCAGTTCCTTGACACCATTTTTCGCCAATTGCCTTGCTTCTTCTAGCAGATGCTCCATCGGAACGGAAACATGACCGCCACGGATGAGCGGGATGGCACAGAAAGCGCAGCGACGGTTACAGCCTTCCGAGATTTTCAGATAGGCATAATGGCTAGGGGTCGACAAAACTCGATGTGAACAATATTCAGGCTTGACATCCTCTTTCAGAATATCGGCAGCAATCAGATTGACGCTCTCCACGCCATAGAAACCATCCACCTCATGGATCTCTGCCTGCAAGTCTTTACGGAAACGCTGAGAGAGGCATCCCGTCACATACAGTTTGCTGATCTTACCCTGTTTACGCAACTCAGCATATTCCAAGATAGTGTCGATGGATTCTTCCTGGGCATCGCCGATGAACCCACAGGTGTTAATGACGACCACATCCGACTTACGGTCAGAGTCGTGACGAATGACATAACGATGCTGCAAAAGCGCGGCGAGATGCTCCGAATCGACTTTGTTTTTGGAGCATCCGAGCGTGACGATATTCAGTATGGGTTTTCTCATTCGAAGAGGCTGTCAACAAAGGCCTTTCTGTCAAAAATCTGAAGATGGTCGATGCCTTCGCCCACGCCAATATACTTTACCGGAATCTTAAACTGGTCGGAGATACCGATGACGACACCGCCTTTGGCCGTGCCATCCAGTTTCGTAAGTGCCAAAGCATTGACTTCGGTGGCAGCGGTGAACTGCTTGGCCTGCTCGATGGCGTTTTGTCCCGTAGAAGCGTCGAGGACAAGCAGAATCTCATGTGGCGCTTCAGAAATCACCTTTTGCATCACGGACTTGATCTTGGTCAGTTCGCGCATCAAATTGACCTTATTATGCAGACGGCCAGCGGTATCTATGATGACCACGTCGGCATCCTGTGCCACGGCCGACTTCACCGTATCGAAAGCCACGGAGGCCGGATCGGCGCCCATGCCTTGTTGTACGATAGGCACTCCCACCCTGTCAGCCCAGATCTGGAGCTGTTCGACAGCAGCAGCGCGGAAGGTATCAGAAGCACCAAGAACGACCTTCTTGCCAGCGTTCTTGAAGTTATAGGCCAGTTTTCCAATGGTAGTGGTCTTGCCGACGCCATTCACACCGACGACCATAATCACATATGGATGCTTGTCGACGGGGATGTCAAACGAAGTGCCATCGCCCGACTCATTCTCTTGCAGCAAAGCGACAATCTCTTCCTTCAGGATGGAGTTTAGCTCGTCGGTGCCGACATATTTGTCGCGTGCCACACGTTTCTGGATTCGGTCAATGATCTTCAAGGTCGTATCGACGCCCACATCAGAAGTGATCAGGATTTCCTCCAGGTTATCGAGCACCTCGTCGTCGACGGTAGATTTACCGATGATGGCCTTGGAGATCTTGGAAAACACGCTCTCCTTGGTCTTCTCTAAACCTTTGTCAAGGTCTTCCTTCTGTTCTTTCTTTCTGGTTAAAAATGAAAAGAGGCCCATGATGCCGTTTTAGTTTATATAAACGTAAAAATAGCTCTCCCATGACGGGCATGGGAAAGCTATCCTATATAACAAGTCTGTATAATTATCTCTTAGCAAGAAATTCCTGAACCTTATCAACAGGAACGATCGTTTCTTCAAAATAATAAGCGCCAGTCTTTTCAGAACGCTTCATTCTGATCACCTTACTGTATTCTTTACCCAGGGTACGAAGGGTAGCAACAACTTTCTTTGCCATAGTTCAAATTATTTAATCTCCTTGTGGAGGGTCATTCTTTTCAAAATCGGGTTATACTTCATCAACTCCAAGCGGTCGGGCGTATTCTTCTTGTTCTTCATGGTGTAGTACCTTGAAGTGCCAGGCATACCGCTAGCCTTATGTTCGGTGCATTCCAGGATGACCTTTACGCGAACGTCTTTCTGTTTCTTTGACATAGCTTTCTTCCTTTCAAATTCGGACTGCAAAAATAGATAATATTTTCGTATCCGCAACCAAAATTTTGCAATTTTTTATTATATTCTGATTTTCAACGCGTTGAAGACTTTTTTATTCTTAAGAAAACGCTTTCAAAACGCTTTTTCATCCCCTATAGGCATCTTGGTTCGGAAATCAAGATGCCTACAGGGATGATTTCTCTGTTTTTAGTCGCCATTGATCACCTTCTCGACGATGGCAAGGATCTCTTTCTCCTCTTTCAGGGCGGCGGATTCGATGTCGGCGGCCTGCTTCAGGATCTGTTCCTTGAACTCGACATCCTTCAGGCTGGCGGCGTTGATCTTGACATTCAGATGGGCTCCCATCACGGCAGAACGGGCACAGAGTGCGCCCACGCCAGCGTCGGAAACGGAGTTGGGATTGCCGATTTCGGCCATGGCACGGACCACTTCGAATGCCTTAAAGGCGGCTTTCATGGTACGGAAAGGCACCTCGGTGGCATACTTGGTGGCGTCCTGGATGGCTTGAGAGCGGGCTGCCTTCTCCTCGTCGGTCTTTTTTGGCAAACCGAAAGCTGCCATAATCGTGTTGAATGCATTGGTGTCTTCATCAACCAGCTCCAGCAGTTCGTCCTTGACGGCCTGGCCTTTCACAGCCCAGTTGGAGAACTCTTCCCAACGGTCGTCCCAACCCGGTTTGTGGGAAGAAAGGTTGGCGACCATGGTAGCCAACGAAGCGCCGAGGGCACCCATGTAAGCGGAGATGGAACCGCCACCAGGAGCGGGACTCTCGCTGGCCGTCTCGTTGGCAAAGCCCGTGCAGGTCATGTCGACGAGTTTCTTCTGACTATGGTCTTCAATGAGGTATTCTATGACCTTTTCTTTCGGGTCGAAAGGCTTGAGGTCGTCCAATCCCATCGACTTGATAGCAATCTTCATGATTTCCTCTTCGCTGACACCGAGCGAACGCTGTTGCTTGGCCAGATAGAAACGTCCGGCATCCATCAGCACCTTCTTAGGAATCAAGCCTACGATCTCGCAACCGGTGACGCGCACGCCACGGGCAGCGGCCTTGGCACAGACCTCCTCGAAGCAGACATGGACAGGCGAAACGCTGATGTTGGTGATGTTCATGGAGACCTGGGCTATGCCATAGTCCTCGATGAACCAGCCGATGGCTTTGGTTGCCTTCAGTGTGCCTGGAATCATGATAGGTTTACCGTTTTCATCCTTCATCGGCTTGCCTGTAACCTTGCCGCCTTCGCGCATCGGGCGACCTTTCTCACGTACATCGAAAGCGATGGCATTGGCGCGACGCGTAGAGGTAGTGTTAAGGTTATAGTTGATTGCCACGAGGAAATCACGGGCACCCACTTGAGTAGCACCGGTGTGAGCCACATGTTCGTTCCATTCATTAGGACCGAAGTCGGGTTTCCACTGCTCGGAACCAAGACGTGAGGCCAAGGATTCGTATTCACCCGTACGGCAGTAGGCCAGGTTACGACGCTCTGGACGGAAAGCGGCATCCTCATAGCAGTAAATCGGGATGTTCAGCTCATTGCCAAGGCGTTCACCAAGTTTGTGAGCGTATTTCACCACCTCTTCCATCGTGATGTTGCTGACGGGAATAAGCGGGCAGACATCGGTGGCACCCTGACGCGGGTGAGCACCATGATGCTGACTCATGTCGATGAGTTCAGCAGCTTTCTTCACCACACGGTAAGCGGCTTCGCAAACAGGTTCCGGCTCACCCACAAAGGTGATGACGGTACGGTTGGTGGTCATGCCAGGATCCACATCAAGGAGTTTCACTCCCTCTACCTTCTCGATTTCGGCAGTCACCTGGTCAATAACGTTTTTATCGCGGCCTTCACTGATATTCGGCACGCATTCGATGAGTTTCTTCATTATGTTGAATTGTTTATTTGTTGATTCGTTGAATTGTTTGAATGAGGACTTAGGACTTAAGACGAAGGACCTTTTGCTTCTCCTAGGAATTCTATTCTCAACTTCCAATTCTTAACTCCTCACTCCTTTTTCGGCGTGCAAAAATAGTGCTTTTTTTGGCACGAAAAGCTTGACAACACATCTTATTCAAAATAAGAATTATTGGCATGACGGATATTGAAGACAATACCTAATTCAGCATTTAATCCATTAGAATTAAGTGGTCGTAAAGCCGAAATAAGATTATTCGTCGCGAAATAGATATGGAATGCTCCGAAATTACCCGCCAGACCCAGTCCGAGATTTGCGAGACTGCCTTTCATCATAGAATAAGACGCACAAATGTCAAACATTTCCATAAAAGTGGCATTATAAGCCAAAGTCATGGCTGGACGAAAACCGACGCCGCTACAATAGCCTTGCAATTGGGCCATAAAACGGTGCGTATCATTGAGTCTATATGTCCCACGAAGCAAAATGTTGGTATGCAACATCGTATTATAGGGCTGTATAAACTCGGAATTGATTTTAAAATACTGTTTCAATGTGTCCATAAACTGCTCACGATAATCTCCATCCGACACTAGACGTTGCAACTGATCGACATCAAGACCATCATAAAAGAAACTGCCCGACTCATAGAACTGTCCCTCGTCACTGACAGCGCCGGTGAACGAAAGGGAATTGAATTTCCAACGGATAAAGCCCAAGTCATTAACGGCCGCCATAACAGAATAATGCTCATCCAAATCATATTCTGCCGCCAAATCAACGCCGAAGCCAGGATTATGGAATAAATCGCCTGGATTGAAACGGCCTCCTAGAGTTCCATTAGGGCCTAAACCAAGCGATGGGACGCCTGCCGCACGCATAGCAACATCCTCGTAGATACGCAAAGCATATGTTTGAGGATTTGTAAAAAGCCTAATTGAGAAAGCATCCGTGTTCGCTTGTGCAGTACCTAGTAAGAACTTAAGCCGAGCGCCGACAGAAAGATTTTCCGTAGGCTTAATTTGATAACCGACGGCAAACTCCTGATAAGCTAGAAGATTGACATTCAGCTTAATGTCAGCAGGATTATCGTCTCCCTGAAAAGCAGAATTGCCATAAGCTGCCAATTCAAAAAGATCGTCCCCATAAGCGATGGAGCTCTGCACTCGAACACGGTGACCATAATGGATAAAACCATACCTTGACCGCCGTCCCATGCCAAAAATCTCAACATTTGCGTTGACACTCAAGTTGTTGTTTTCCTTTAAACTTGCTGCCAGTTTATTCAGGTCGAAAACAGAAGGCCTGCCTTCTGCATCAAACTGAAAACAGTTATCATATCGCAGACTTGAATTATGGATATTCAAACAAATATTATTTGTTCCTAAAGCGGCATAACTATAATACTTCAAGTTTGTTGCCGGATTGGAATTCAACTGATACGGATTCATCTTCATGAAATCCACCGGGTTGACATCTTGTCCATACAAGCAGAATGTAGCGAACAACGTCCATATTAATAAAGGTAGCTTTTTCATAGCACTCTGTTTTATTCATTATCAAATTCCATAACGCCGTCGTATTTCACATCGGCACGCAAAGCCACCTTAAGGCATTGCTGCAGTTTTAAAGCAATGTCATGTGACCCTGTATCAACATCAAAGCATAGGATTATCTTGTCCGAAGACATGATGTTCTGCACCCGTTCACGCGTAATGGAGACTTCAGTCTCTGTCGTCTGCATCTGTCCGTCGAAAGCACCGCGAATCAGCGCTTCATCTGCGACCAGCGTATCAGTAATGCGTGCATGCTCCGAGTCATACATGTATGCCGTGAAACCCAGATTCAAAGGCAAATCGGTCTGAAACACAAAACCCAAAACCATTTGCTTGATCAAATCAGGCATATCGATTTCCGACAACTCCAGACTAACCGTGTCAGAATAGACCACTTGCTCAATGTTAAAATCGAAAGGCACGTCTACATCAACCTGAACGTCCAGATGGTCCGTATCGTAAACGGTGATCGTTTCGGGATTGGCATCGGGATTTAAGGTAAACAAAGACGACACGTAAACCGAACTATAATTTGTATTCACACTGCCGTTGATATCCAACTCAGACGTTTCGACAAACTGGTCGGATGGTATCACATCCGTCTCTATAGGCAACGATTCAAAAATGTCATGAGGCGTTATCCCTTCGCCAGATATACGCGCTGTATCCACAACCAGACGCGCCGTCATATTGAAAGCATTGCGTTCATAAAGACGCATCTTTGCATTTAGTACGGTGGCTGCCCCCATGATATTATCAGGGAAGAGCGAGAATGTCGTATCGATGCTGTTTCTGGTACTATACCCATTGACTCTTCCTCTCATCTCTCTGATAGCAAAATCGCGGATTTGAATTGCAAAATCAATGTTGATCTCCGGAATAGTAAGATCATATAACTCAAAATTCAAATCATAGTCCAACCTTATCGCATTCACAACATCAGACTCATACAGCAGTCCGGAGAGATCAACAGAAGCGGCCTCTTGACCAGACGTCCAATGGAGTTCCAAAGGCTGCCCAGAGGCATCTTTGATGTTTTGCGTCAGGATTGTAATTCCATTTAATCCAGGCAGATTGGTATCTAAATCAAACATAATCTGGCCAGATTTGATACAGGCCGTATGGACTTCGATATAATCCGATTCAAGCAAAATGGTGTCAGAAAAGCTCATTACCGTATCGACAGGTTCAGGAAGAACTATCTGAATGGGGTTGGGCAGCGTAATCTGGTCCTCATAGTCCCAATCTTTGAAAAACAGCAAATCCTCCCCTTTAAATATGCTGTCATTTTCATAACTATATTTGAAACTTAAGCCACCATCTTCATGAAAAGTCAAAACGCTGTCCATATTCAACTTCCGTATGATGTCTTCCACCGAATAAGAAGCCTTGGCGATAGGAACCAGCACTTCAGCATTTAATGCGACTCCATTCACATTGTCCAACTCATAATGTTCTTTTCGGCATGAGACAAAAGACAGTACTATCAGTGATAAAACCACCGCAAATCCTATTACTTTTCTCATTTTATTATTGCATTTTAGTTTTACACAACAATCAGACAAATTTGCCATTCAGCATCATCTTTGCCACCTTGTTTGCACCATAGTAATATGGCATAAACTCCAATTGTGTCATGGGCTGCGTAACGATGAGGTTGGCAACTTTGCCCCGAGTGATACTCCCTAACTCGTCGCTCACACCCATGGCATAAGCCGTGTTCAAGGTGGTGGCATTCAAGGCCTCCTCTGGAGTCAGACGATAGCGGATGCATGCCATAGAAAGAATAAGCTGCATATTTCCCGAAGGAGAAGTGCCCGGATTGAAGTCAGAAGCCATCGCCACAGGTAGACCAGCATTAATCATGTCACGAGCAGGCGACAGAGGCAAGTTCAAGAAGAAGGCGCAGCCAGGCAAAACGGTCGGCATGGTTTCGGAGCCTTTCAGGCTTTCTATCTCCGCCTGTCCCATCTGTTCAAGATGGTCGACCGAGATGGCGCCATACTTCACGCCCACTTGCACACCGCCCGAGACGGCCATCTCGTTGGCATGAATCTTCGGACGCATGCCGTATTTGATGCCAGCCATCAGTATACGTTCAGTGTCCTCACAGGTAAAGAACCCTTGATCGCAGAAAACGTCGATGAAGTCAGCCAGGTCTTCGGCTGCGACCAACGGAATCATCTCATTGATGACGAGATCAACATACTCCTCTTGACGGCCTCGGTATTCCATAGGGATGCCATGTGCCCCCAAGAAATTGGATTTGATGGTCAACGGAGAGTCGTTCTTCAGTCTGCGGATGACGCGAAGCATCTTCAGTTCGTTTTCTGTGGTCAGACCATAGCCGCTCTTGATCTCAATGGCGCCCGTGCCCATGCGCATCACCTCGTCGAGGCGCTGCATGGCCATTTCATAGAGTGCGTCTTCGCTGGCAGCAGCGGTGGCTTTAGCCGAATTCAAGATGCCTCCTCCCCTTTTGGCAATTTCCTCATAGCTGAGGCCCTTGATCTTATCCACAAACTCCAGCTCCCGGGAATTGGCATAGACCAGATGCGTATGTGAGTCGCAGAAAGCGGGCATCACGAGACTTCCTTTCAGGTCGACGATACGATGATTCTCAGCCAGATAGCGCTTACAGGCATCCGACTGCATGGATCCGTAGTCCACAATCTTCTTTCCCTTGGTCAGCAAAAAAGCGTTCTTGATTCTGCCGGTTTTCGACATTTCCTTGCCTCGTTTCAGCAAGAGGCCTTTCTCCTCAATGCCAACAAGGTCTTTGATATTTACAAGTAGCATGATTTTCAAATATTTTTGCAAAGATAAGGATTTTCAAGAAAAAGAGTAATTTTGCCGTCTAAAACATTACAATATGAAGAAAACCATTCTCATCGCACTGCTATGTGTCGCTTTCGGTTCGGCGAGCCTGTCCGCCCAAAACAATAACGAGTCGAAAACCAAGCATTTGACATATAAGGAATTCATCAAGAATATCTGGGATTTCGAAAAAAGCCCCAACACCTTTCAATATAAAGGCAAGTTGCCTGCCGTCATCGATTTCTACGCCGACTGGTGCGGTCCCTGTCGCAGAGTCGCGCCCATCATGGAGAAACTCGCCATGGAATACGACGGGAGACTGGAAGTCTACAAAATCAACGTAGACCAAGAGAAGAAACTCGCCGCTACTTTCGGCATCCAAAGCATCCCCTGCGTACTGTTCATCCCGGTTGAAGGACAGCCCATGAAACAGGTCGGCGCCTTGAGCGAACAGGACTACAAACGGATCGTAGAGCAGAACCTCTTGAAGTAAGATGGCACTTTTCACGACGGCCTACTTCCCCAGCATCAGCTATGTCAAACGCTTTTTGGCAGAAGATGACGCCAAAATCGAGGTCTGGGAGACCTACCACAAACAGAGCATCCGCACCCGCTGTCAAGTGATGACGGCCAACGGGGTGCAGGCGCTCAGCGTGCCCGTCGTGAAAGTCAACGGCAACCACACCTTGACCAAGGACATCGCTATCAGTTACAAAGAGCACTGGCAACAAATCCACCGACGCTGTCTGGAGTCAGGCTACAAAGCCTCGCCTTATTTCGACCACTATTACCCCTACATCGCAACGATTTTCGAGACCCGCTACGAACGTCTCATAGAACTCAACGACGCGGCCTTGAAGGCTGTCTTCGAGATGCTGAAAGTGAAAAAGGAAATCCTGCATACGGCCGATTACGCCAAGACAGCAGCAAACGACTTCCGCAACGCATTTTCTGACAAAGGCATGGATGCGCATGACCATGACATTCAGCCTTACTACCAAGTCTTCAGCACTAAATTTAAATTTGTTCCAGATTTAAGCATTTTAGACCTCATCTTCAATGAAGGCCCAGAGAGCAAGGGCTATCTCATTCAGGATAAGCAATCCTGACGTGATAAATCGACATCAGCTTCTTCTTTAGCACTTTGCGAATCGTCTCGAAATCACGTAAGGTCAGGTCCGTATTACGGAATTGATTGGCTGCGATGAGTTTGTCGACCAGACCATCCACCAGCTTGCTGATGCTGATCGAATCGGGATCCTTGAGGCTGCGTGAAGCCGCTTCTACCGTATCGCAAATCATCAAGACCGCCGTTTCGCGCGAGAACGGAATCGGCCCGTGATAAGTGAAATTGGCGACATCAATCTCCTCATCAGGATGTTCTTGCTTTTCCTTCACATAGAAATATTCCGTCTGCCGTGTGCCATGGTGCGTTCGGATGAAATCGACAATCTCCTCGGGCAGATGGGCTTTGTGTGCCAAATCAATGCCGTCCATTACATGGGAAATGATGATCTGAGCACTCTCCACATTGGAGATGTCGTTATGAGAATTATAGCCTCCGTGTTGGTTCTCTGTGAAATATATCGGGTTCCGCATCTTACCCACATCGTGATATAAAGCACCAGTACGGGCGAGCAAGGCGTTGCCCCCGATTTCGTAGAGCACCTCCTCGCAGAGATTAGCCACCTGGAAAGAATGCTGGAAGGTGCCGGGAGCGTCCGTAGCCAGCTGACGGAGCAAGGGACTGTTGGTGTTGCTGTATTCCAGCAACGTCAACGGCGTCGTCATGCCAAACACCTTCTCGAAGACGCTGATCAACGGCAAGGAAAGCAGCGTGAACAGCGCATTCAAGGCAAGCAGCCCGATGGTCGGGAGCTCGATCTTCGAACCCGAAATCAGGCAGAACGCCACATAGACCAGCACATACATCAGGAAGATAAAGAGGGATGCCATAAAGTAACTGATGCGGGAATGGCGCTGATTGCGCAATGTGAAGATAACCGTCAGACCTACGACAAGTTGCATGAAGATGTATTGGAATGGATTGGTCACCGCGAGGGATATCGTCAAGACGGCAAACACCAGGGTGACGAAGGACAGACGCGCATCGAAGAAAGTGGCCATCATGATGGCAAGGATACTGACAGGCATCAGGAGGATATAGGACGGGTGCAATCGCATGATCCAAAACGAAGGGATAATCATCAGCAGCATCAACAGCAGAATCATGTTGATTTTCTTCAGTTCGGAATAGACCTCCTTGTTCCAAAGACGCTTGAGATAGAAAGCGAACAAGACAAAGAGCATGGTTACCAGAATGAACTGTCCCAACAAGATCAACTTCGATTCGTTCGATGAGAGTTCGTGTCCCACATACTCGCGCTGCAATGAACTCAGCACGGCAAAATGCCGGTCGTTGATGATCTCGCCTTCAGCGATGACCAGTTCGTCCTTCTGTACCACGCCATTGGTCAACGAGACTGACTGCAAGGCCCTATTGACCTCACGTTGTGTCAGATCGGTGTCGTACGACACATTCTGTTTCAGACATTCCAAAAGTATCTTTTCAGCAAAATCGCGGTTGATGCCATAAGGAGCTTTAGCCACCAACTGCTTGACCTTTTCAGCCGCCGCTTTCGTTGACAACAAAGACTCGAAAGGTATGGTCTGAACCACTTGATTTCTGACGATATTCACTGCCGAGCCAGGGCTAAGACCATCGATTTCCTTCGAATATGTCACGATGCCGCTTTGCTCGATGGAATCGAACACATGACGCACGAAACGCCAGTTAAGGTCATGGTCGCCTTTGTTATCTTTCCACTGCGCCTCGAATTTTTCGCTGAGGTTCTTCTGCGCCAACAGATAACTCTCCGAATTGAAGCGGAAGACCGGGTCCACAGAATTCAAAGCCTCCAGGTTCTCCTTGGCCAATGTTTCGGCATCCTTATAAATGGGGAAGTCAAAAGGGGCATACAGGGTCTCATGCTGCCAGGGCTTGTTCTTCTCAAATTCATACTTGAATTTTTCCGAACGCGGCATCTGCCAGAAAACCAAGACAATGGCAGCGGCAAAGGCCAATATCCTCGCTATGGTATAATATTCGTGACGTATCTTGTTGAAAAAATCCTTTATCTTACTCATATTCTGAATCTTATAATAAAGAATTACAATTAATCAGGATGCTAAATTAAAAATAAAATCCCGATTGACAAAAATAATCGTTTTTTGCGTAGTTTTGTGGCATGGAACACGGAATTTGCACCTTATCGGCCATCGCCATCAGAAAAGAAAACAGCCATTCTAGCGAAATGGTCAGCCAACTGTTATACAACGAACTCTATGAAAAACTTGACGAACAGACGGAGTGGACGCTCATCCGAACCGTTTTTGACCACTATGAAGGCTGGATACAGAGCAAACAGCATCACGCAATAGACGAAAACGAATTCAAACGGCTTAAATCCAGCAAGTTGTTTTTTGTTAATGAACCTGTCTCCAAATACAAAGGGAAGTTGTTAAGCCTTGGCACGCCGCTTTATTCATCCGAAGAAGGAGCTCTTCAAGCACCTACACATTTTGATGCAGAAGTCATGATTGAAAATGCAAAGAAACTGCTCGGCACGCCATATCTCTGGGGTGGCCGCACGGCTTTTGGCATCGACTGTTCCGGCTTTGTACAGGTTTGCGCCCGAATGGCGGGCCTCGACCTTCCGCGCGATGCCTCCCAACAGATCAGATGTGGCGAACTCGTTTATTTCCTGCAAGAGACGCTGCCAGGTGACCTGGCTTTCTTCGGCACCGAAAACGGCCCTATCACCCATGTCGGCATCCTCATTGGCAACGAGCAGATTCTTCATTGCTCCGGACAAGTCCGCATCGACTACCTCGACCAGACCGGCATTTTCAACAAGGAGCTGAACCAGCACACCCATCAGCTGATGGCGATCAAGAGAAATGTCTGACAACCAGTATTTCATTAAATCCTAACGCCGATTTCCATTCAAATCGAATCAGCGTTTTACCGCCATGACGGATGCGAGTTGCTGTCCTCCCTTGACTGTTTTTCATCAGTAAGTTCGCGCATCTCGTCAAACCCGCATGACCGACATCGAATGCAGCACTAATGGCATTAACATTCAGGGTTCCCATTGAAGTCCAGTCTTTTTTATTGGCAGGACGAAAAAAAACGTCATCCGTTTTCAACTGAGAAAAAAAACTTATATTTGCCCTCTCATAATTAGCACTTAAACTATAACACAGCAATATGAACAACGCACTTATCACATTTGCAAAACCGAACAACGAACCTGTAAAAGCTTACAAGCCAGGTAGTCCGGAACGCATTGAGCTCCAAAAAGAATTAGAAAGACAAAGCAATGAAATCGTCGAAATCCCGGCCATCATCAACGGTCAGGAAGTTCGCACCGGTGACATGGGCGAAGTGGTTATGCCTCACGACCACAAACACGTCATTGCCCGCTATCACAAAGTAGGCGAAAAGGAAGTCCGTATGGCCATCGATGCGGCCCAAGCCGCGAAGAAAGAGTGGGAGAACACGCCATGGGACGAGCGTGCCGGCATCATGGCCCGCATTGGCGAACTGTTGGCCACCAAGTATCGTGCCCGCATCAACGCCGCCACCATGCTCGGACAGTCGAAGAACTGCTTCCAAGCCG
>CAMJQC010000027.1 GCA_946407975.1 uncultured Bacteroidales bacterium | reverse complement strand
ATCCTCTCCATCATCCTTGCCTTCGTCTTCACCTTCCTGAACGGCATGAACGACGCGGCCAACTCCATCTCGACCATCATCGCCACCAAGGTGATGACGCCCGTGCAAGCCATCCTTTGGGCCTCCTTCTGGGAGTTCATGGCCTTTATTTTCATTAGGGTGATTCTCAACCAGCAATTTGCCGTGGGTAACACCATGGCCAACTTCGCCGAGCAAAGCGTCATCGACCCCTATCTCATCCTATCGGCCCTCGTTGGCGCTGCCGTCTGGGTGGCCATTTGCACCAAGAGCGGCATGCCCATCTCCACCTCGCACGCCCTTATCGGCGGCATCATAGGTGCTGCGTGGTTCGTCAACGGCAGCAACGTGTTGCACATGACACCCATCATTGTCACCTTGGCCTTTATCGTCCTTTCCCCGCTCATCGGCCTGTTCCTGGGTTTCTTCCTCGAATGCATCTTCCTGAGGATTTTCAAGAACAGCCAGCGCAAGAAGGTCGACAAAATCTTTAAGGTGTTGCAGCACTTCTCCACAGCGGCCTTCTGCATCGGCCACGGCTCCAACGATGCGCCCAAGACCATGGGTATCATCGCCGTGCTGATGGCCAGCGTATTCACCACACAAGGCGTCAGTCCCGAGATGCGCGAGTTCATCGGTAACTTCTACGACAGCAGCCAGGGGTTCCACATCCCTGACATCCTCGCTGTCGTCTGTTATATCATCATGTCGCTGGGCATCCTCATTGGTGGCAAGAACGTCATCAAGACCATGGGCGGCGGTTTGGCCAAAATCACGCCCGTACGTGGCTTTTCTGCCGAGTTTGCCGGTGCCACCACCCTCATCGCCACCTCATTCCTCGGCATCCCCGTCAGCACCACGCACACTATCACCGGTGGTGTCATCGGCGTGGGTCTCACTGACGGCATGAAATCGGTGAAATGGGTCACCGCCAAGCGCATCATCTTGTCGTGGATTCTCACCATCCCCGTGCCGCTCGTCATCGGCGGCGTCCTGAACCTGTTGTTTCACCTCTTAGTCAAGTAATGCCATGAGTCTCAGCAGTTTCTTCCAGTTTTTCGTCCCTAAGGAAAAGAAGTTCTATCCGCTCTACCAGCAGCAGGCAGCATACATCAACAAAGCTGCCACGCTTTTGAGGCAGATGCTCCTGGAGACCAATCTTGACCAACTCGAAGCCTTGAGAAAAGACATCAAGGTCTGTGAGACCGAAGGCGACAAAGTGCTGAGCGACTTCTACAGCCAGCTCTTCGCTACCGTGCTCACTCCCTTCGACCGCGACGATGTGCACGAACTCGCCGAGATGATGGATACCTTCCTCGACCGCATCGACGACTCGGCCAACATCGTCCTCACCCGTCGTTTCCTCGCCGTGGATGCAGACCTCACCACCATGGCAGAGAACGTCATGTTTGCCACTGAGAACCTCCATCTCATCATCCGCAACCTTCCGCAACTCTACGACAAACGCAAAGAGATTGCCCGCCTCTGCCACGAAATCAAGACTTTGGAACACGACAATGACGAGCTCTACGGCAGCTGCATCAGCAAGCTATTCCAAAAAGACTACACCCTCACCGAAATCATCAAGCGCAAGGACTTAGTGCAGGTGCTTGAGAACACAACCAACTCAGCAAAATACATCTCTGACAAAGTCAGAAGCATCATCTCTAAAATATAATCTAAACGGCATGCAGAAGGTCACTCCCAATTTCGTCAAGACATTAAAAAACAACGAGATATTCGTCTTCGGCAGCAATTTGGCAGGAGCCCACGGCGGTGGAGCGGCCCGGATAGCCTACGAACAGTTTGGCGCCGAATGGGGTGTCGGCATCGGCATGACAGGCAGATGCTATGCCATCCCCACCATGCAAGGCGGTGTGGAAACCATCCAGCCTTACGTGGATGATTTCATCGCCTATGCAGAGAAGCATCCTGAATACCTATTCCTCGTCACCCGCATCGGCTGTGGCATAGCCGGCTTTAGCGACGAAGAAATAGCGCCCTTGTTTGCCAAAGCCATGGGCATGGACAACATCGCCTTACCCGAATCATTCATAAACATCTTGAAATAACCAAACAACACATATTATCATGAGACAAATCATAAATAGCCTATTAGACAACGACTTATACACCTTCAGCGTATGCTACGCCTACCTGCAGAAGTTCCCCCGTGCCATGGGACAGTACACCTTCGTCGACCGCAACAACACAGTCTACCCCAAAGGTTTCGCCGAGAAGTTGCGGGAGCAGTTCGACCTCTACGGCAACATCAAGATCACCGACGAGGAAGTCCGTTTCATGAAACGGAAATGCTACTACTTCCCCCTCTGGTTTTTCACCTTCCTGAAAGGTTTCCACATGCGTCCCTCCGAGGTCGAAGTGAGCCAAGACGAGGAAGGTCATCTGCATATCCAGGTGACAGGTCTGCTATGGCGCACCGTCTTTTGGGAGATGCCCATCCTGGCTACCGTCTCTGAGCTGATGCATGAGCTGAAAGGCGAGTTTGAGTCTTACGATGCTGAAAAAGAATACCAGAAGTCTTATGCCAAGGGCATCCGCCTCATCGGCAATGGCGTGAAGTTCAGTGACTTCGGCACACGCCGTCGTTTCTCCTTCGAGCATCAGGACCTCGTCATCCGCAGCTTCATCGAGGCGCAGAAACAGTTCACCAAGACCTGTTTCGTGGGAACCTCAAACGTGCTGCTGGCCATGAAATACGACCTCACCCCCATCGGTACCATGAGCCACCAGTTCATCGAGACCTGCTCGCTCTATGGTTACAACGAGGCCAACTACCTCGCCATGGACTACTGGCAGGACGTGTATGCCGGTAGCCTGGGTGTGTTCCTCTACGACACCTACACGCGCAAAGCCTTCTTCCAAAACTTCACCCAGTTGCATGCCAAGCTGTTTGACGGTTTGCGTGTCGACAGTGGCGACAACTACGAAGCTTTGGAAGAAATCATCGAGAAATACAAAGAACTCGGTGTCAACCCAGCGCAGAAGTCCATCATCTTCAGCAACGGCCTGAACGTGGATGAGGCTATCGCCATCCACGAAGCCGTCAATGGCAGGATGCAGGACTCGTTCGGCATCGGCACCCACCTCACCTGCGATGTTGACAATGTGAAGGCCATGAACATCGTGGTGAAGCTCACGGCAGCCAAAATCACCGAGAAACGTTCTTGGAAGAAAGTGGTCAAGCTCAGCGACGACCTCGGCAAGTACACCGGCGACCCTGAAGAGATTGAGATTTGCAAGAAGACCCTGGAAATCTAATATCAAGATTTCAACATACGAAGAAAGAGAGGCGCAAACGCCTCTCTTTCTGTATTACGGAGCTTCCACCGTCAATTGTCATGCTTGCTATTCAAAAACAGGCTTATCCCTGCCGATATGCCGTGTAAGTCTTTCTGATAGTCGGAATCATACTGGGGAGCCCACGGATAACGTGCCTCATAGATGGATCGCTTATAGTCATATGCAACAAACAAATCCATGTTTTTCCATCGATAGCCGATGGAGACACACCCATAAAGTTTTGAGAAAGACCGAGCAATGGCACCTTCCGTAAAAGACTGTCCTCCCTCCGTTCCAATATAAGAAGCAAATGACTTCTTCGCATGGGCATTGTAACCTAGCTTGGCATCCAAAAACAGGCCCTTGTCATATCCAAGGGCGTACCATCTCAGATCACCATACAAGGGAAACATAAAGGCATGGTCCACCATATCCAAATAAATCACTTGAACGCCCACCCCGGCATAGACATCGGACAGCAAAAAAGTGCCATAGTTGATACCTGCCATACCGTTAAAGATGACAGAGCTCACGTCGTCAACGATAAGAGTCCGGCCTATACCGATGTCCAGGCGAATCTCCTTATCCTTGCCTGATGGAAGCAACAAGGATTGAGCGGAAGCCTGTAATCCTAGAGCCAGCAGTATAATAAGCAAAGGTCTTTGCACTTTATTCTTTCAATTCGGTTTTACGGCGTTTGAAGATCTTCGTCCTTAACATGAACACTGTCAAGACAATCCAGAACGCCACCAAAATGGCAAGGGTGATCCAGGTAGCTTTTAGACTTTGCGGGGCGAAGCCCATCAGCAACAGAACGGGGAAACCGAGCACGATGGCGGCAAGAGTTTGAAGCACGAGGTTGTTGGCGGCAGGCGTCTCAAACTTCGGGTCGATTTCGCGCAAAAGAATCATGCCGTTACTAGCCGTACCCGTCAGCATGCCGAACATCGAGAAGAAACCCTCGTACTTGTATTCTGGATAGAGGTGCTTTGAAATGGCTAACACGTAGAAGAAAGTGACGATGGTGCCCAAAACAATAATGATGATAAACGGCAGGACGAACTTGCCAAATTCCTTAAAGCTGATGGCAGCCGTGCCCGCCACAATCATAATATCAAAACAGAAGCCGCTGATACGATTCAGCATATAGTTGTTGATGTATTCACGCTCCATGATACGAACCCTCTTAAAGCGGTTGAGTATCCATTTGAATCCAATGCCGAACAAGGTGCCCAACAGGAAGTTGAAGCCCCACAGCATCGGCTTCAGCGTGTTGGTTCCGAAGTTGCCCAAGTCCATCCCTTGAATCCAGTTGGTAAACAGATAGACGAGGAAGTATACGAACAGCACCATGCAAATCTGCACGGAGAGCTTGTCAATAGATTCAGCATCAGGAATTTCGTTTTGGCCCTCGTAGTCTTCCAGTTTGTTACGTTGCGCATCGGCGATTTTCTTTCTTGACAGTATTCCTTTTCTACGCAAGATGTTCATATAGATAACGCCTACCAAACTACCGACGATAAAGCCCATGGCAGCAATGGAAAGGCCGAAATCAGCGCCTGCGAAGTCCAGACCTTGCTGAGAAGCCCAGCCGGTAAAGATCTTGCCGAAATTTAGGGCTTGCCCCGGACCTTGTCCAAAACCCATAGGTAACAGCAGACCTGCAGAATAGAAGATTTTCTTACCCCAGATGAAAAACGGGATGGTAACCAACAGGCCTACGATACCCTGTATGACATAAGTAGAGGCTGTCAAAGCGCCCGTCTCTATCACTTTCATCGGCGTCGACTTGGACTCTATCTTATTGTTTTTCAATGCTAAAGCAACAAAACCCAGACCTAAGGCATGATAGGTAACAATCTCCATCATAGGTTTGTTAATCAGTTCCTTGCATGCAGGGAAGGCTTTAAAAATCAAAAGCAACAATCCACCGAGCAATGCCGATGGCAGCAGGCTTTTTCTCAAGAACGGCACATTGGTGCGCAAGACATTGCCCAACAGCAAGGCTGTAGCCAGAATGCAGAACTGAATCAACCATTGCCAAGCCTCAGGGCGGTCGAAGGTCATTAATGAAACATCGAGAATAGTCATAGCGAAATGGTTTTAAATCAGCGCAAACATACGTTATTTTTCAGAATAAAACAAATTCTTATTTTTGCGCCATGAAAAAACCATTGCAGCTTTTTTGGTCGTTCTTCAAGATCGGCGCCTTCACCTTGGGCGGTGGCTATGCCATGCTCTCGATGGTGGAAAAGGCCGTCGTCGACCAAAAAAAGTGGATCCCCTCCGATGAGTTTTGGGATATGATTGCCATCGTACAGTCGTTACCGGGCGTGTTTGCCGTCAACACGGCATTGTATGTCGGTCATCGTGTGGCGGGAAAGAAAGGTGCCTTTGCCGCCATGCTCGGTGCCATCATCCCTTCCATCACCATCATTTTGCTCTTGGCAACGGTGTTTAGGGAATACCGCGACCAACCCGTGGTGGAACGTATCTTCAAAGGCATCCGTCCTTGTGTGGTGGCTCTCATCCTCGCTCCTTCGCTACGCATGATCAAATCGGCCAAAGTGACGTGGAAGACCGCCATCATCCCCGTCGCCGCCGTGTTCCTCATTTGGTGGTGCAAGGTCTCCCCCGCTTATGTCATCCTCGCCGCCATTGCAGGCAGCCTGGCTTACGCATTGTATATCAGTAACAAAACAAAGGGAAAGGAGGCTGAAAAATGATCTATCTGCAGCTGCTTTGGGTCTTCGTCAAGATTGGCGTGTTGGGCTTTGGTGGCGGATACGCCATGCTCTCGCTGATTCAGCACGAGGTGGTGGACCATTACGCTTGGATGAGCACGACCGACTTCGCTGACATGGTGGCCATCTCACAGATGACCCCAGGACCAATCTCCATCAATCTGGCGACCTATGTCGGTTACACCACAGCCGGCTTCGGCGGTTCGCTCCTCGCCTCTTTTGCCTTGTGTCTGCCCTCTATCATCATGGTGTATTTCATCATCAAACTGTTTATGAACAAGAGAAACAGCAGTCTATTGGACGACACTTTGAAAGGCTTAAAACCCGCCATCGCCGGACTCATCTTCGCCGCCGGCCTTTCGATGATGAACATGCAGAACTTCGTGGATTTCGGACGCGGGCAATACAACATCAGCGTCATTATCTGCGTCTTGGCCTTCGTAGCGTCCTATTTCTTCAAGGCCAACCCCATCCTGCTCATCGTTCTCAGTGGCGTGGTGGGATTCTTCGCCTATTAACATTTTAAGCAAACCTCCATTTTTTGTTGTATTTTTGCACCGTTATGGAAAAGAAAAGCAATAACAACATCACTATAAAAAACAAGCGTGCTTCGTTTGAGTATTACCTCGTTGAGACCTTTACAGCCGGACTCGTGCTGACGGGTACCGAGATCAAGTCTATCCGTGGCGGAAAAGCCAGCATCACCGACGCCTACTGCAGTTTCAAGGAACAGGAACTATTCGTCATCGGCATGCACATCGCTGAATATGCCCAAGGCACCTACAACAATCACGACCCGAAACGCGACAGGAAACTGCTCCTCACCGAACGCGAACTGCGCAAACTCAAGAACAAGGTGCAAGAGAAAGGCTTCACCATAGTTCCTACCGTACTGTATATCAACGATAAAGGCCTTGCAAAACTTGACATCGCACTGGCACGAGGCAAACATTTCTATGACAAGCGTGAAACGCTGAAAGACAAAGACTCAAAACGCGAACTTGAACGAATGAAACGCTATTAAAAAAAACCTAAAAAGACACACCATGAAAAAGATCGTATTTCTTACTGGAGCCGGTATCAGTGCCGAAAGCGGCATCAGTACTTTCCGCGATAGCAACGGACTGTGGGAAAACTATAACGTAGAAGATGTCGCCAGCATTGAGGGCTGGGACAGGAACCCCGAACTAATGATTCAGTTCTATAACGAGCGTCGCGCCCAACTTGCGAACACGCAACCTAATGCTGCTCATAATCTGGTGGCAGAATTGGAAAAGTACTATAAAGTCACCGTCGTCACGCAGAATGTTGACGACCTTCATGAAAGAGCAGGCTCTACGAACATCATACATCTGCACGGCGAGCTCACTAAGGTGTGCAGCGACCGAGGCAAACGTTGCGTGCAGGACATCGGATACGCCCCAATCAAATATGGCACACGCACGGCTGATGGCGGCATGATGCGTCCCTTCATCGTATGGTTCGGCGAAGCCGTTCCCTTGATGGAAGACGCCGTCGGCGAAGTAGCCGACGCCGATATCATGGTCGTGGTAGGCACCTCGCTCAATGTATATCCTGCAGCAGGATTGCTTTATTACGCGCGTAAAGATACCGAGATCTACGTCATCGACCCCAAAGAGGTACAGCCTATCTCACGCAACGTCACCTTCATCAAGGAGAAAGCCAGCGTGGGTATGAAACAGCTTTTTGACAAACTGGTTCAGCAATAGTAATAATCTGCAAAAACGGCACGATATTTTCATTCGTAATGCCGTATAAAAAGCATTGATAATGAAGAAAACGCTGTTAATCATCCTGATATCATTTTTCGGTCTTCAAGTGTATGCTCAAGAGACCATCAAATGGATGCGTTTCGACGAGGCCATCAAAGCCTGTGAGAAGTCACCCAAGAAGATATTCATCGACGTTTATACCGACTGGTGCGGATGGTGCAAACGCATGGATCAAAGCACCTTCTCCCACCCCGTCATCGCCAGATATATGAACGAGCATTTCTATGCCGTGAAATTCGATGCAGAATGCAATGACACTATAGAATTCAAAGGCCATCGCTTTCGTGGCACGTCACGGCATGACGGCAAAAAGGGATCTCACCAATTGGCCTATGCTTTATTGCAAGGGAAAATGTCATACCCTTCCTACGTCATCATGAATGAAGAAAAGCAGGTCTTGCAAGTCATCAATGGATTCCAGCCTGTCAAAAACTTCGAACTTATCCTTCACTTCTTTGCTGAAGAAGCATACAAGAACCCAAATGGCGATGTTTTTCTAAAGACTTTCAAGTCTGAAATCACGGAATGAACCCTATTTCTTGTTCGGAAAACCGAAACAATAACCGACCCTAAAGGAGATTGGATTCGAGTATGGCGTGTCCCAAACATTGCTGGTCTCTGGAATGACACCCCAACTCAGATTATACAGCACCATGATATAGGCGTACGTGTTGCTCGAATAATAGCTACGATAACCTGCACCGACAAAAATGGAGTTGAACCATTTCTCCGCATCCACAGTTTGATGATTGAAACGAGCAATCCGATACATCATCTCATCTTCAGCATGTATGAAGAAACCTTTGTAAACCTGCATGCTGGTATAACCGGCTAATCCAAAATGGTGCAAGGTGGTATTGCCATTGTAACGGTCGAAGTTGCAATCTAAGTCGTAAATGGCACGCACGCCGACTTCCAAGGCATTGGTGACACGATACCCCAGCTGGGGAGCTATCGAGAAATACAAGGTACGTCCTGCCATACCCAGACCGAGGTTGCCTCCCGTAATCCATTTGCCTTTCATATTCGGGACATCAGGAAACAGGCGGATTTGTGCCGTGCCTATGGTAACACCCATCAGCATCATCGATATCAAAAGGAAAAACTTTTTCATAATTATCTATTTGAATTACTATTTCTGCGTAAACGACTTAAAGAAAACCTCAGCATCCTTCCACACCGTATAGTCACGGGCGTAGACGAGATTCAACTGATTAAGAAATGCGACATCATTCAACACGCTCTCATCGAGATAGGATGCCGGATTAAAGACGCCTGCCTTGATCTTAGGCAAACGCCGTGTTTCGTCCGCCACAGGGCAATAGCCCACCCAACTCTTGCGACCCATCAGGACAAGAAAAGCATTCTTCAGGAATCGCAAAGGCTTTTTCACCAGCAGGGCCAAAGGCAGCCAGAAAACGATGCTGAAACAAGCCATTAGGAAATCAAACAGACGCTTGTTCCGACGGTTGGTCCGGGTGTCGATGGCCTTGATGTCAACGGTGTAAAGGTCCCCCCGCGTATTGATGGAGTTGCTGCCGATAATGGACAGACTGTCCTCAGGAGCAATCTTATAGTCCACGTTGGTGGCATGCCAGTCCACCATCTTGTCGATGATGACTTGGTGCGAGACATCTTTTGAACAAAAAATGACTTCGGTAATCTTATAAATCTGAATGATATCAGGCACTTGGCCCATATTGCCAATGAAGCCATCAGGTGCTGCCACAGAGGCGTCAGAAGTCACCAGACCCACAAAATCAGGCTTGATAGAAGTGCTTTCGAGCAGCCCCTTCACCCTTTGCACCTCGTCCTCACCGCCAATGATGAGGAAACGTTTCTTGAGGTTCTTCTTTGACTGAAAGTCCTTGTTACCTGCCAAATAGCCAATAGCACGCGTAAGGCACATTTCGAGCGCCAGCCAGCCTGTACCCAAAAGGATCAAGGCACGCGAGAAACGCAGGCTATCCGGCAACAAGGCGTAGAGCATCAAGATCAACACACTGCCAATCGCCACGCCCAAAGCGCTTTTGCCATAACCATATGGCTTATCGTACGCACCACAGAAATAACAGCACAGGAGCCAGATGAGCAAATAGACAGGCAAGATAGCAGCGAACAGAGTGGGCGGGAAAGTGCCTCCTCCATCATACACGACGCCTTTGCCCCAGAAATAACTGATGGCCGCCAAGCCACCATAGCCCAACACAGCATCCAAGATCGGCATAAAGGCATTGCGGAAGAACTGCGACACCAAAGCTAGGAAAGCCTTGAAATAGATAGCCATATTGATGAGGAAGGAGAACATCGAAGCCCGCTTCTGGCCGAAATGCTTCTTGGCAAAAATCTCCATCGCCTTATAAAAGACAAAGACATAATTGACGCTGGTCTTCTTCGTGCTCTCGCCCTTGTAGTGGATGATCCGCGTCTCAGGAAAATAGTAGTTCTTGTATCCTCCTTGCGTGATGCGGTAGGACAAGTCAATATCCTCGCCATACATGAAAAAGGTCTCGTCGAGCAGCCCCACCTTATCCAAGGTCTCACGCCGCATCAGCATAAAGGCACCTGCCAGAATCTCCACCTCATTGGTCTCATCCTCAGGCAGATGACCCATATAATAACGGGCAAAACGCTTGGAATGCGGGAAAAGTCTGGTGAATCCGAACATCTTGTAGAATGCCGTCATCGGCGTCGGCAGACCGCGTTTCGACTCTGGCAAAAACTGTCCCTTGCCGTCCACCATTTTCACACCCAGACCTCCTGCATCGGGATGGCTGTCCATAAATGCGATACACTTTGTAAAGGTGTCATCCTCCACCACCGTATCAGGGTTCAGCAACAGCACATATTCTCCTGTAGCGTCACGGATTGCCTGGTTGTTGGCACGACTGAAGCCAACGTTTTCCTTGTTGGCAATGACCTTCACCTCTGGAAACTTCTGGGCCAGCATCTTCAGAGAACCATCCACCGAGTTGTTGTCAACCACATACACTTCACCTTCAATGTCTTGCATGGCTCGGCGTACCGAGTAGAGACATTGCTCAAGGAAATACTCCACATTGTAGTTGACGATGACAACGGACAGTTTCATAGCTGAATAATTGGACAAAGATAAGACAGTTCCAGCAAATGACAAGCAATTTTCTTCTCTTTCCCGCGTTTTTGACCTAGTAAGAACGAACAGAACTAAAAGAATTGTATATTTGTCGTCTAAATAAATCCTAATGGAAGAAAATCAGTCAGGTATGCGTTTCGGCATCATGGTGGACTCCATGACGATTGAACAATGGCAGGCAGATACTATTAAACAATTGATTTCCAATGGTATAAACCTTGCACTAATCATCCGAAACGATGAAAAGGCGCCCAAACAGGGTTTCTTCAAGAAAATCCGAAACTATCCTTACAGAAAGATGTTCTTCCAGATTTGGAACCACTATTTTTTCAAGCCCGAATGCAAGAAAAGAGTTGCTCTCAACGAGGTCGTAGCGCCCCTTACTGCCAAACTCCTACCCTGCCTTCCTATGCACCAAGGTACTTCAACCTTTTTGTCAAATCATGATGTTGAAATCATTAAAGAACAAAAACTTGACTTTATCTTGAGATTTGGCTTCAACATTATCGGTGGCGAAATCTTGGAAGCCGCGAGACACGGCATCTGGTCTTTCCACCATGACGATGAGATGGAATACAGAGGAGCTCCTCCTGGATTCTGGGAGTTTATGCAAGACAACCCCGTCAATGGCATCGTATTGCAAAGGCTCACCGAGTCGCTCGACAAGGGCATCATCCTCCGCAAGGCTCACTACCCTACTATCCTGCATTCCTACAAAGCCCATCTTAACAACCTATACTTTGAGAGCAGCATCATGCCTTTGCAGGTATGCCGTGAGATTCAGGCGTTGGGGACTCCGCAAGAAACGCCTTCCCAATCAACGGCAAATATTTACAAAGCGCCCAGAAATAGCCAAATGCTGAAATACTGGTGGCTATGCTTCAGTCGCAGACTCCGTTTTCATCTTCACGACACCTTCCGTCAGGAAGACTGGGATGTGGCCTATGCCGACATCCCGCTACATGAATTCATCAAAGAACCTGAAGCGCACCTGAAGGAATTCAAATGGTTCCGTCGCAAACGAGGCAATGTCTATTATGCCGATCCTTTCGTCATCACGACGAATAAAGACACTTATATCTTCTTTGAGAGTTACGACTACAAACAAGGGAAAGGCTGTATCGACATATCCTTGAAGTCGGAGGATTTCAAGAAACATCATACTGCTTTGGAAGAGCCCTTCCACCTCTCCTATCCTTTTGTATTTCAGTATGATGGGAACGTATATTGCATTCCCGAAGCCAATGAATCCAACCAAGTGGCCTTATATCGTTTCGATGAAGAACAAAGAAAGCTCGTTCGCGACAGCGTCCTGATGGACGGCATCCGTGCCGTCGACCCGACCTTGTATTACAAAGACGGCGTATGGAACCTGTTCCTCAGCACGAAAGAGCACTCCAACGTGAAGCTCTACCGTTATCTCGCTGACGACCTAAGAGGTCCCTACCGTCCCTATTACAACAATCCCGTCAAGACGGACTGCCGCGACGCCCGTATGGCTGGCGCTTTTATTGAGAGCGATGGAAGGTTGCTCCGCCCAGGACAGGAGTCCATTCGTTATTATGGCACTGCGGTCTGCCTAAACGAAGTCACGACATTGACGAACAATCAATATAGCGAGACGGAAGTCCAGCGCATCGCACCCATCAAAAAAATGCGTTTCCGCAAAGGCTTGCATTCGCTCAACGGAAACGACACGCTGACCGTCATCGACGGAAAACGTTTCTACTTCACGTTCTCTGGCATGTCGCATCAGCTCAAACTCAAGACACAGCGGGAGCAACATCTAAAATCCAATTTCAAAGCATAAACCGCCATTCGACCATGTTTAAGAAGATCCTCGGCACCGGAGCGACCCGCATTCTCAACCTCCTCATCAGCGCCACCTCGATGATTCTCGGCGCCAAGATGCTCGGAGCCGCAGAATGGGGCATCGGCTACATGGTCGTAGTCGATGTCACCCTCCTGCTCATCGGAGTCGAGTTGCTGGCGGGCAGCGGCCTGGTTTATTTCACCCCCAGGAAGAAGCTCTCCACGCTGATGCTGGTGTCGTATTCCTGGATCATCGGGATGCTGCTGGTCTATGCCCTTGCCTTCTGGATCCTCTCCTTCTTCCCAGAGACCTTTCACAACATCGTGCCCGAGGGCTATGCCGTGACGACCTTGCTCATGGTGCTGATTTACAGCCTGCACAATTTCAATCTGAATGTCTTTTTAGGAAAAGAAAAGGTAAAGCTATACAACTGGGTCTTCGCCACGCAGATCGTGACTCAGATTACCGTCATGGTTTTGTTGATTTTCGTTTTTCACATCCATGATGCTCGGGCTTTCGTCTATTCCTTGTTGAGCGGCTACACCATGGCTGCCATTGTCGGTTTCTGCTTCCTCATCCCAATGGTCCATAAAGAGGGTTTCGATCCCATCAAAGAAACCGTAAAGGAGATGTTCAACTACGGCGCTATCATACAGCTCTCCACCCTGGTCAGCACCTTGAACAAACGTCTGAGCATGTTCCTCATCAAACGGCATTGTGGCGACAAAGACGTAGGCGTATACTCCTCTGGAACGCAGATCACGGAAGGCATCAAAATCATCGGAAACAGCCTGGCATTGGTGCAGTTCTCCGCGCTTAGCAACATGACCGACCGTAAGGAATCCGTTAAACTGACGGTGCGTTTTATCAAAGTCGCCGTCATACTCACCATCCTCGCTTTGGCAGTGGTGGTTTTGATCCCGACCTCGGTATACGAATGGATCTTATCCGACGAATTCAGCGAAATCAAAAACGTCATCCTGCTGATGTCGCCCGGCATCGTCTTCTTGGCCGCCCATACCATCTTGACCCACTATTTCTCTGGAACAGGGCAGCCAAAATACAACCTATTCGCTTCGCTCACAGGGTTATGTTTTACCATCCCCAGCGTTTTCCTATTGGTCAAGCCTTTGGGCATCAACGGTGCCGCCATCTCGTCTAGCATCACCTTTGCGGCTGTATTCACCTATCACTGGATCATCTTCAGAAAACAGTCTGGAATGAAATTACGCGACCTCATCCCTGACCGAGAAGACTGGGCATGGGTAAAGAAAGAAACGAGAAAGCTTTTTGGGAAGGCTGAGGATAATTGACCTTGTTTTATTCTTCTTTCATGTCGATTGACCATACCTTGGCGGACTGCCTGGAAACCAGGTTTCAGTATTTCATGATGGCATGTTGCATCGCGTCGTAGCAAGCGTCAGCCGACTCGAACAGCTTCCATTGCGCTTTAGTACGGACCAGATTATGCTCAGGATACTGTATCTTGTAATAGGTATCGCCATTGATATAGTCAGCGAAGAAACGCACCGTCTGCATATATGGGAAAAGCAGCGCCGCATACGGCAGATTCTCCTTTTCGACAGGCAGCAGAAAATCCTTCGTCCCCTCTAGATAGCCTTTGGCAAAAGCGTCAAAAATGGCCATATTGAAGTTTACTTTCGAAAGGTCAGAATCGTCCTCAGCACCCGTATTCGCCACAGAACGCAAAAAGTCGCCAAAGTCTGAAAAGACGAAGCTCGGCATGACCGTATCCAGGTCGATCACGCAAAGCACCTGACCCTCAGCATCGAAAAGCATGTTATTCACCTTGGTGTCGCAATGGCAGATGCGTTTAGGCAACTGTCCTTCTCGATACAGGCGTTCGCCAAGACACATCCGTTCGGCCTGAGCCTGGATCTTTTCCAGATACTCCTTCACGACAGGATCCTTCATCCTTCCCACCGCATCGGCTTTGACGGCATCTTCTAACTGTTGCAGACGGAACTCGATATTGTGAAAATTCGGGATAATTTCCCCTATCGGTTCCTTCAAATCGGCCAACATGCCTTCGAACTGGCCAAACGACAGTCCAGCCGTATAGGAATATTCAGGAGTGACGGCATCATAGGTGTATGAATCCGCTATGAAATCCATCATGCGCCAAAAAGAGCCGTCTTCTTTCACATAGGTCTTGTCCGAATCAGCTTTCAAGAAATGCAATACCTTGCGGTTGACATCTTCAACATGTCGGTCTTCGAGTTTCTTCCTGATATGAGCTGTCACGGCCTCGATGTTGCTTTGCAACATCTCCACATCGGTAAAGACACTATCGTTGATGCGTTGTAACACATACTTCGGCTCGTTTCCATTCTTAGACATTACCTTGAAAGTATCATTGATCAGTCCCTTACCCAACGGCATGATCACTCCTATCGTTTCAGGGTCCACAAAATGAGATGCGATTCTGATGTATTTCTCCATAAGAAATTATTTCTGCGAAGATAGTAAAAAACATCCTAACATTTAATCTTTCAAAGTTTTCGTTACCTTTGCGTCAAAGATTCAAACATTTGGTATCATGAAAAACAAACTATTCTTCCCCATCTTAAGCCTGCTTTTTTGTTTTCTTGTTTCTGCATGCACACCCAAAGAAAAAGGTATCCGCAAAGGCAATTACCGCATCACTGACCAAGGCATCGTCTTTGATGAGCCACAACGCGTCGAGGGCCAGAAAAGCGTGCTACAACTCGCTGTCGACCCCATTGAGAACGTCCGTATCGGTTTCATTGGTCTCGGCATGCGCGGTCCGGATGCCGTTGACCGCATGACCCACATCGATGGCGTGACCGTCGTCGCCTTATGCGATATCGAACCCGACCGCGTGGAGAAGGTCCAGACCGACATAATAGAAGCCAAAGGACTGCCGAGAGCCGCTGCCTACGCTGGAAGCCGTGAGGCATGGAAAGAGCTCTGCGAACGCGACGACATCGACTTGGTCTATATCTGCACCGACTGGAAGACCCACGTCCCTATGGCGGTCTATGCCATGCAGCATGGCAAACATGTCGCTGTAGAAGTGCCCGCTGCAACCTCGCTGGAAGAGTGCTGGCAACTTGTCGATGTGGCTGAGCAGACGCAACGGCACTGCATGATGCTTGAAAACTGCTGTTACGACTTCTTCGAACTCACCGCCTTGAATATGGCACAGCAAGGACTGTTTGGCGAACTCATCCACGGCGAAGGCGCCTACATCCACAACCTGGAGCCCTACTGGCATGAGTACTATGACAACTGGCGTCTTGAATTCAACCAGGACCACAGTGGGGACGTCTACCCCACCCATGGCTTAGGTCCTCTTTGTCAAGCCTTTGATATCCACCGTGGCGACCGGATGAAATCGTTGGTCTCGATGAGCACTCCATCTTACAACGGCAAGAAAATCGCAAAAGAGATGATGGACACCGAGGAGTTTGCCAATGGCGACATGACCACCACTATGATTCAAACCGAGAAAGGCAAGACGCTACTCATCGAACATGACGTCTACACCTACAGGCCTTACAACCGTCTCTTCCAGCTGACTGGGACGGAGGGGTTTGCCAACAAATACCCTGTCTCCGGCTTCACGGTACAGGAGGACAAGCTCCCCGAAGGGTTCCTGCCTGAAGGTCATAAGCCACTCAACCCGCACGATTTCGTACCCGCTGACGTCCGCGACTCCATGATGAAAGAATACCTCCATCCTATCGCCAAAGAGATAGAGGCCAAAGCCAAAGAGGTCGGCGGCCATGGCGGCATGGACTTCATCATGGATTATCGTCTCATCTACTGCCTGCACAATGGCTTGCCATTAGACGAAGACGTGTATGACGCTGCCGAATGGTCCTGTCTGGGAGAACTCACCGCCGCTTCCATCGCCGAAGGAGGCATGCCCGTCGTGATGCCCGACTTCACCCGTGGCGACTGGGACAAGGTCAAAGGATTCCATCACGCGGTGAAATAAGCCATCTCCATATACGACAAATGCCGTTCCTGAGACCAGGGACGGCATATTGTTTATATTCAACCCGTGTCAACCAAACACCTTCTGCAAACGGCGCATCGCCTCTTTAACGTTCTCTCTAGGACATGCCAGGTTGACACGAAGGAAGCAGGTCCCTTCCTTCCCGAAGTCGCTGCCACGGTTGAAGCCTAATTCCGCTTCTTGGGTCATTTTACGCCATAGCTCATCTTCACTCAGTCCATAGTCGTTGAAGTCGAGCCACATCATATAGGTCGCTTCTGGTTTGAAGAAATTCACCTTTGGCAAGTTATGATGCAAGAAATCAGATACATAATCCACGTTACCTTGCACATAATCCAACAGCTGGCCCAGCCATTCGTCGCCACATGTCATAGCCGTCTCTGTAGCGACTTTACCAAAGATATTGCCTAACTCGGACTCCATGGAATGCACGTAATCCATCACTTTTTTTCGGATGACCGGGTTCTTGGCGATGCCTGTCGAAGTGGCCAGACCTGCCAGGTTAAAGGTCTTGCTCGCCGCATGGAATGTAAGGCTGTTTTGCGCGAAATCCTCGTTGATGGAAGCAAAAGGCGTATGCTTGTGGCCAGGGAGGACCAAGTCGCAGTGTATCTCATCCGAGATGACAGTCATGCCGTTTTTGATGCAGATCTCCCCAAGTCGCGTCAGTTCCTCTCTTGACCAGCAGCGACCCACAGGATTATGAGGATTACACAAGATGATCAGTTTGGCCGTCTTGGCCTGCTGTTCTAGCAAGTCATAATCCATCACGTAGCCATTATCACTATAAATCAGAGGATTATAAACCAGTTTACGGCCATATTGTCCAGCAGCCTGATGGAAAGGCGGATACACGGGCGATTGGATCAGCACCTCGTCGCCAGGTTCCGTCAAGGCTTGGACCGCCATGGCGAAACCGCTCACTACGCCAGGAGTAAAGAACATCCATTCCATTTCCACCTCCCATTGATGGCGACGCCGCAGCCAGCTTTGGATGGCCTTAAAATAAGGTTCGTCCTTGAAATGATAGCCATAAACAGGGTGCATGGCACGCTGTATCACAGCATTACGGACGAAGTCAGGGGTCTCAAAATCCATATCGGCCACCCACATGGGAAGCACATTGGGATTGCCAAACACCGCTTTTCTCAAATCGTATTTGATACAGTTGGTATTGGCTCTATCTATTATAATATCAAAGTTATATTTCATGATTATTCCTTTGCTCTTGCAAAAATGCGGATTTTTTTTGATTCGGTTGTTGGCACGAAACAAAATAGTTGTATTTTTGCGAGGCAATCCGAAAGGATCTGTTCTTTTATTTCGGGGGAGTCGCATAGTGGCAATTGCAACAGACTGTAAATCTGTCCGGGTATCCGTTCGGTGGTTCGAGTCCACCTTCCCCCACTCTCTCTTAGGCGCGATGAGCGCCTTTTTTGTTGCCAATAGGAGCTAATCCCGACCATTTTCCATAAAAAGACCGGCCTAATACAAACTTTTAAAAGTTTTTAATTGATTCTTTTAAATTTTGTTATTTAAAAATTGTTTTCATATCTTTGCGATGTTATTTAAAACCTTTAAACATGAAAATCTTTGTAGCCAGATTGTCGTACAAGACTACGACAGAGGACTTGAGGGCTCTTTATGAACAATTCGGGACGGTGAGTTTGTGCCGTGTCATCATGGATCATGAAACAGGTAAATCGAAATGCTATGGATTTGTCGAGATGCCCATTGACGAAGAGGCCTACAAAGCCATTGTCGAGACCGACGAGACCGAATTTCAAGGCAGTGTGCTACAGGTGAAAAAATCGCGTCCACAAACAGAAAGCAAACCTGCAACGCCGAGACCTAAGCCGTACCCAAAGCATAGAGAGCAAAAACCTGAAGAATGATTTTCATTTTTTCGGCAGAAAAAGACTTGCAGCAATAAAAAAAGTAGTATTTTTGCAGCGCAAAAGCGATGGTCTGGTAGCTCAGTTGGATAGAGCAACAGCCTTCTAAGCTGTGGGTCTTGGGTTCGAAT
>CAMJQC010000026.1 GCA_946407975.1 uncultured Bacteroidales bacterium | reverse complement strand
CGTCGCGGTGGTCGACGAAGAGCATGTCGAAGTCCATCACGCCACGGGTGCGGCAGTGCAGGGCGTCGGTGTTTTCCCAGCCGTAGTAGCTGATGCCTTTGATGTCATAGCCCGGCATGGCTTCCTGATAGACGGCAATGGCCTGCTGGTTGTAGGTGTTGTCATCGCCCAACGGCACATAGACGGTCTTGTTAAGGATAAGGCTGTTGGTGTAAGGCGCAACGGTATAACCGCCAGGCTCATCCACGCGATATACCGTGTAGGGATAACCCCAGCAGCAGTCGGTATTCTCGAAATAGTCGGCTACTTGCTCATAATACTGATAGCGAGGATTGCTTTGAGGAAGTCGGGCGATAAGAATCTTATCGGGCGCAAGATATTTGCCCCAACAGTCGACATGGGCGATGTAGTCGCCTTGCGGGTCGATGGTGACGTGATAGGGGTCGATGCCGAGATAGTCGCGCATCTTGTTACGGACGTTGTTCTCGTTGTTGCTGTTTTCCTGAAACACCAGTTCGTCGCTGACACCGTGGCCGCGGCCGTCTTCCATCATGTTGCCGCCGGTATGCTCCAGGTTCATGCCGTACATCGGGATGCCCCAGTAGCTGGCGAACACGCCGGAGATGTTATCGTCGTTTGGACGGGGACGGTTGTAGACGTTATCGACAATGGCAGGCTCACGGTCCTCGAAGATATACCACGGGCCGTAGTCGCGCACCCAGTAGGAGTCGGTCGGCGCGTTAACGAAATGAACATTATTCATGTTGACACCCGCATTTTGGAAACTGTTTTGGGCGCTGTTTTGCTGGCCTGACGACACAATGCAGTACACGGGACAATTGTTAGCCAACTGGACCACCAGGCTGGTAGGGATGCCGAGGGGATAACGGATCATCACGCCCTGCATGGGCTCGAATTCCGCCACAAAACGCGGCGTTCCAGTCGGTGGATCGGTTTCAACGAAATTGACGCCACGCGTCTTGTCGTACATCTCCTCTTCGGAAAGGTAATGCCACCTGGCCCAATCGGGTCTCTTTTCTTGTGCATAGGCACCAAAGTTTATCAATATGATAAACAAGGACAATATGGATACGAGTTTCTTCATTTGAAAAATAGACAGCAATAGAAAATTATTTTATTAGATCACATGAGTTTCTGACAAAACTGCCACCACTTGTCAGGCAATTCGTTACGCATGGCTTGGTCGTAGTCTTTTTTTGAGCAAGGAATAAAATGGTGTCGTTCATAGCGTTCATCACCACTACGCATAAACGATAAGTCAATCCACCATTTTCCAGTAGTCTTATGGCAAAGGAAGATAATGTTTTCTGGTCCATCTCCAATCTGTACGTTATAGCGCTTAAAATCGGTGCTGTCGATGTTGGGCGTATCATCTTGGCGGTTAGAGAAACCTTCTATGAAATACCATATCATCTCGGCGATAAGGTTGGCCGTACGGTTGTTGACGTCGTAATGCGGGTTATATTCGAAGAAACCAATAGCGGAAAGCTTAAAGCTCATACCTGCATAACGTGTCATGCGGCAACCTTCTTCTCCATCAAAACCATTTGGTAATGCATTCTTTACTCCAGGCGCATCAGCGGCGCGAAAAGCATTCATGTCGACGCTCAAAATGTTGGCATTGCGGATGAGCGGTTCTGTTTCTTCGATGTCTTGTCGAATATTGCCCAAACGATACACATCGAAGAGTAAGTCTTTCATCAAATCGATGGTTTCTTTATCGACAAGATAAGACTGATATCCGATATTGGTGAAATTGAATAGAAAATTCGGTTGATGCAGGATGATATGGCTCAGATAAGAATGAGAGTTTAACGGATCCTTATCATCTCCGATGTCAAACAAAGGATCGATTGCGGCAATATTAACCAGTTTTCCTGTCGGTTCAAACACCTGATACATGGGGAAAGTCATATCCTGACTGGCTCCAATGACAATTGGCAGAATATGATGTTTCATTAATTCCGTAAGAATTTGGTTTACAGCAAAATACGTATCAGTAATCTCGTTTCCTGTTTTTACATTGCCCAAATCAACGATCTTGATATCTTCCCAATGGTTGAAGAGCTGGTAAAAGGCCTTTCGAATGCTTTCCACCCCATCGCCACAGCCTTTGTTATCGACAGCACCTCTTTCGTCCTTAATGCCGAGTAGGGCGATTTGCACATTCTCCAAGCTGAGGAATTTCTCATTGCAATAGGATACGATGGTCTCGCCAAAGGTCTTCTTCCCGGGACGCTGTGCTTTTTCGAAACATTTCTCCGACACAGGTTCAAGAAACATGCTGATATCCATAATTCTTTGTTGAACTGTTGTTTGTTGGATTGTTGAATTGTTGTAGAGACGTCACACCGTGGCGTCTCTACAATGTTTTTCTATAATGATGTAGAGACGCGCCATGGCGTCTCTACCCATATATAATGTTATTTCTGGAAGATCTTCTGCCAGTTCTTGTATTCTCTTTCCTTCCAAGGGCCGTTGTGGTAGACGTAGGAAGCGATGAGCGGGATGACAGTGGTGCCTTCGGCATATACCATCTGTTGGAGTTTTTCGCTCACTTTGCCCCACGAACCGGCTTCGAGCAATGTCGATGAAGAACAAGCGCCGTCGCGCACGTCGGCTACGGTGATCTGGATGGCATATTTGTGCATTGGCACTTCATAACCAAGGATTTCGGCACAGACTACTGTATCCTGGGCAAAGTTTTTAGGCGTGCCGCCACCGACCATAAACAAACCCGTTTCGGGGGCCTGCATTTTGATCTCGGTCAGTTCAACGAAGTCACGCACTGAATCAATGCTGACGTATTTCTCACCTTTATGGGTACGTTCCCATTGGTGTTTGCCGATACCGAAACCGGCGGAAGAATCGCTGAAAGCAGGGCAGAAAATGGGCACGCCACATTCGTAGCAGGTCTGAATGAGGCTGTCTTTCTTCACAGCACGACCGTCGTGGAGCCATTTACCGAGATTCCAGATAAATTCGCGTGAGCTGTATGGACGAGGCTCCAGCATGTTCGAAAGCTCATAGGTGGCATGGTCGCAGGCCTGCAACTGTTCTTCATCAATATAAGTATCGTAGATACGGTCGATGTAGAGTTCACGAAGGGTGGTATCAGGAATGACGTTTTCCTTCTCGCCAATGTAGTGCTTGAATCCTAACGCCTCGAAGAGATCCATGTCGATGATGGAGGCACCGGTAGAAACGACCACGTCAACCATCTTGTTGCGTACCATGTCGACATACACCTGCATGCAACCGGCGGCAGAGGTAGAACCAGCGATGGTAAGGATATTGGTGCAGGTCTTTTCTTTGCACATCATCATCAGGATGTCAGCGGCACGGGCGGTGTCGCGCGAAGTGAACGACATCTTGCGCATGGCATTGATAAGTTCGGTCGAATCGTAGCTCTTAATGTCGATATGTTCGACAACGTCTTTCAGTAAGTCTTTTTTCTCCATTTTCTATGTGTGTTTTTGATGAAAAAACGTTAATAATGAATTGCAAAAATAAGAATTCCTTTGATATGGTACATCAATTGAAAGGAAGTTTTCTAAAGTGAATCGGCTGTGTCTTTTGGTATTGTATTCATAAATAAAAAAATCGGCAAGAGTGAGCTCCTGCCGATTCCGTTTACTTTTTCTTAGTCGCCTTTTTCTTTGGGGCGTTCTTGGGGTCTTCCACCAAAGCGAGACACGCCTCGTAGGTGAGTTTTGTAGGATCCGTTGACTTCGGAATTTTGTAGTTTTTCTTCTTGTAAGAGATGTAAGGACCGAAACGGCCGCTCAGCACCTTCATTTCCGGATCGTTGGGGAAGCTGACGAGTGTATTCTGCTCTTCTTTATTGCGCTTCTCTTCGATGAGTTCGATGGCACGGTCCAGCTCAACCATAGTGGGATTGTCGGTCTTGGGTAGGCTGACAAAGACGTTGTTGTGCTTGATGAAAGGACCGAAACGGCCTACGCCTACGCTGACTTCCTTGCCCTCGTATTCGCCAAGGGTACGCGGGTATTCAAACAGTTTCAGCACTTCTTCCAAGGTAACGGTCTCGATGCTCATCCCTTTCTTCAGACCGGCGAAACGGGGTTTTTCTTCTGACTCGGTGTCGCCTATCTGTGCGAGAGGACCAAAACGGCCGACTTTGACATACACTTTCTTGCCACTGGCAGGATCGATGCCAAGGAATTTCTCGCCGCTGAATTTGCCTGAGTTCTGCGTGGTGGAGATTATCTGCGTATGGAATCCCTGATAAAAATCCTTGATCATCTTGTTCCACTGGCATTTGCCTTCGGCAATCTTATCGAATTCCTTCTCCACGTTGGCGGTGAAATTATAGTCGATGATATTTTCAAAGTACTGGATAAGGAACTTGTTGACGAGGACGCCGATGTCGGTAGGCAACAGTTTGCCTTTTTCGACGCCGTAGGTCTCTTTGCCTATCTTTTCGCTAATCTTGTTGTTTTTTAGCGTTATCGTATTAAACGGCAGACTCTCGCCTTTCACATCGCCTTTGACGACATACTCTCTCTTTTGGATAGTGGAAATGGTCGGGGCATAGGTAGACGGACGTCCGATGCCGAGTTCTTCCATTTTCTTTACCAGACTGGCCTCGGTGTAACGCAACGGATGACGCGTATAACGCTGTTGAGCCTCCATCTTATCGAGACTCAAAATCGTACCCTTCTCAACAGGAGGGATGATTGTGGCGGCATCTTCAGTGCGATCATCGTCGTAGCTTTCCATATAGACTTTCAGGAAACCATCGAAGAGGATGACTTCGCCTGTGGCAACGAATTGTTTTTTATTCGTTGAGATGCCGATGTTCACATTTGTGCGTTCCACTTGTGCGTCGGCCATTTGGGAGGCGATGGTGCGCTTCCATATGAGTTCATAAAGCTTGCGCTCATCTGCCGTACCTTTGATAGTATGCTGGTCGAGGTAGGTGGGACGGATGGCTTCGTGAGCTTCTTGAGCACCCTTGGTTTTGGTATGGTATTGGCGGGTCTTGACATAATTGGCACCGTAGTTTTCGGTAATCTCTTTCTTAGCCATGCCGAGGGCGAGGCTGGAAAGGTTTACAGAGTCGGTACGCATATAGGTGATCTTACCTGATTCGTACAGCTGCTGGGCGATGCGCATCGTGTTCGACACCGAGAAACCGAGTTTACGAGCGGCTTCTTGTTGTAGGGTAGATGTCGTGAAAGGCGGTGCCGGAAAACGTGACGAGGGTTTTTTCTCAATGGAATCAACCTTATAAGCGGCATCCACGCACGATTCGACAAAACGTCGTGCTTCTTCTTCCGTATCGAAACGGGTGGGAAGTTCAGCGTTTAAAGTGTATTTCTGACCGTCTTTTTCAAGATTGAATTGTGCCGTGACACGGTAGGCGCTAGTCTGTTCGAAGTTTTTGATTTCCTCTTCGCGTTCCACGATAAGACGCACAGCCACCGACTGCACACGACCTGCAGAAAGAGCCGGTTTCACCTTTTTCCAAAGCAAAGGTGACAGTTCATAACCCACCAGACGGTCAAGTACACGGCGCGCCTGTTGAGCGGCAACAAGACCCATGTCGATGTCACGTGGGTTTTCGATGGCACTTACTATAGCATTCTTTGTAATCTCATGAAAAACAATACGACGAGTATCCTTTCCTTCTAAGCCTAAGGTCTCGTAAAGGTCCCACGAAATGGACTCTCCTTCTCGGTCTTCATCGGATGCCAACCAGATTGTATCGGCTTTCTTCGAAAGAGTTTGCAACTCCTTGACTAAAGTCTTTTTTTCTTCCGTAATCTCGTATTCGGGTTCAAAATCGTTTTCAATGTCAACCCCTAACTTGGTCTTGCTCAAATCACGGATGTGTCCGTAACTTGACTTCACCGTAAAATCCTTCCCTAAAAAACCTTCAATGGTTTTAGCCTTGGCCGGTGACTCGACGATAACTAAGTTTTTTGCCATACTGCATTTGGTTTTGAGCGTGCAAAATTAGTGGAATTCAAATTTAAAAAAGAAAGAATAATAAAGATTTTTTCTTAAAAAATTGATTTATAGTAAATTAAAAAACAAGAAACAACAATATGTGCTGAAAAACCATTTTTTCAGCTGCTGCAAATTGAAAAAGGAGGAATGTTATTCTTTTTCGTCAACGATTTCGACTTTCATTTCCTTGTCGATTTTACGCAAGGTGAAGCCGAACATCATCATGATGACGCCAAAGACAAGCGCAATGATGCCGCTGATGATGATGAAAATTTTTGCAATATCAAAAGGATGGGTGATGAGCAAAATGCCAAAGACGATGCTGAGGATACCGCTAAGGATATAAAAGCCACGGTTGTCAAGCCCTTTGATACTGAAAATAACGAAAAGCATAAATGCACCCATTATGACGGACCACAAGCCCATGATAAAAAGGAGTCCTATTATAGTTTGTTGCGACCAAAAGATAGATACAATGCCTAAAGCGATCATTACAACCGATTCAAAGCAAAGCATACCCCAGGGTCGCATGTTCTTTTTATGACGCAGAGAGATTAACAGGCACACAAAGCCTGCTACGATAATAGCGATGCCGGTAACAAGAATGACGGTTTTAGCAACTTGTTCAGGGACAAGGAAGGTCAGCAAGGCATAAACAATGGCTATTAATCCGCTGACAATGAAGGCGCCCCAGTTAGTGTTTAATTTCTTGATTTCCATATGCAGTTTCTTTTTAATTGATCAGATAGGTTAAAAATTCAGGATACCTCTTATTACGATGAAATACAGACCAAAAAGCATCAGAACAACACCAACAATTTTATTCATTATCCGAATGCGTTTGGCATTAAAAAAGCGTTTCAGAGAAGCCGCCCCCCAGGCTTTGAGTAATTCCAAACCGAGGCTCGTACCCATAATAATGGCAAAAAACACCATAGTGGTGATCTTGTTTCCGCCCATATTGGCCGCCACAATGGCGACAGAAGAGAACCAAAAAAACCAGACGAACGGGTTCAGGATATTAATTAGAAAACCTTTTCCAAAAAAGATAATCCAAGAAGGCGTGTCTTGCTTTTCTTTCAGCACCTTGTCGGTTTCCGCGACGCGTTTGTTTTCCTCTGCTTGAAGGGTTTCATCGTTTTTTACCTTTCTGAAAAAAGTAAAAAGGCCAAACAAAAATAAAATGATACCCGCAGCAATGATAAATAGAGAAAACTCTTGATGGCTACGCATCACAACTTCAATGGAAGTGAGGATGCATAATGCGATGATCATGACATCGTTGAGAAAAACGCCTAAAGCAAACCAGAATGCCGATCTAAACCCTCTATGGATACTTGTCTGAAGCAAAGTGATGAACGACGGTCCCATATTGATAAAGACGGAAAGGAATACACCGATCAATATAGCCCAAAAGAAAAAGCCAAAAGATCCGATCTTTGTAAATTCGGGCATATTGTTCAATATGTTAGCAGATTCGTTCACGATGGTCTTTATTAAAAGTTTTGCTCTTTCAAAAATTCAGTCCACATTTCTTGGCGTTTACCTTTCAGCACGCGTGGAAACTTTGTGGCACCGCCCCATTTACCTATTTTTTGCTCCATGAATTCATAAAAGACATGGATGGGCAGCACATCTATATATAATTCTTTAATAGCCTGAGTGCGTTCCACAGCATAGTCATCATTCAACTGGCAAAGGTAAGCGTCAATTTTTTTGATGGCCTCTTCCTTATCAATGGCGGCGGGGTTGTCGGTGCCAAGATACCAGTGGTGGGCAAACATCGTATCATGACGAATACCTGTAACAGTAAACTCGGTAATATCAGCACCAGTTTCGTCTGAAAGCATCTCGACAGCACGTGTGATGTTGTCTTGCGAAAGATGCTCGCCGGTGATACTCAGAAACTGCTTGGTACGGCCCGTAACAGCAATCTCACAACGGTCTTTATTGAGGAATTTGATGGTGTCGCCAATCAGATAGCGCCAGGCACCAGCGCAAGTAGACAGCAGTATGGCGTAATCCGTGTTTTCTTCCACTTCGGACAATGTCAGAGTGGTAGGATGGTCGACAATGTTTCCATCTTCATCGAAGTTCTCTCCGTTGAACGGAACAAACTCAAAATAGACGCCATTATCCACGAGCAGTTGCATGACACGTTTCTCCAGATCGACTTGATAGGCGATGTAACCTTCAGAGGCTAGATAGCTTTCGACATAAATGACATGCTTGCCAAAGATCTTTTCAAAACTCTTCTCATAAGGCGTGAAAGCGACGCCGCTGTGGACATATACCATCAAGTTAGGCCAGATGTCGTGGATGGTCTTCAGATTATATTCCTTGATAATACGCTCAAGTAAGATTTGCACCCATGCTGGCACGCCGACAATAACGCCAATATCCCATTTTGGGGCCTCTTTCACCATCATGTCCATCTTCTCTCCCCAATCCTTGATTTTTGAAATCTTTTGTCCTGGTTTATAGAAGAACTCGAACCAGCTCGGAATCTTTCCAGCCGAGATACCGGAAAGATCGCCATAATAATAACCATATTGGCTGTTATACTGCAAATCGGTGCTGCCACCAATCATCAGGACGCCTCGGTTGTAGAACTCGATAGGAAAGTTATATCGGGTGGCGGAGACAAGCTGGCGCACGCCGGCGCGCGTGATCCGATTGTTCATCATTTTAGTGACAGGTACGAATTTGCTCGCCGCCTCCGAAGTGCCGGAACTCAAGGCAAAATACTTGATTTTACCAGGCCAGCTGACATTGCGTTTGCCTTCAAGGCACTTATGCCACCAAGCATCGTGCATCTTGTTGTAATCGAAAACCGGAACCCTTTGACGAAAAGCCTCCTCAATATTATCAGAAAGCAAAATCTCATCAAAACGATAATGCATGCCAAACTCGGTAAATATCGCTTTACTAAGCAGTTTGCGTAATTCTTTCGACTGGGCTTTGATAGGGTCGGTAAGATTCTGCTTGATTTCTACGGGTATGTTTTTTATTTCTGCTGCAGCCTTGACGAGGGCTCCCACTACCGGTATTGCCATAAGATATAATATATGCGTTCTTAATTTGGCTGCAAAAATAGCAATAATTTTACATACCTTATTTCTCCCTTTCCGTTCTGTCCTTTTTTTATATACTTTTTCTATTTTTGCATCGTTTATTCTTATATTTTATCTAGTCTAATATGAAATATAGTCTTTTGTTTTTTCTGATGTTTTTTTACCTGTTGGCAAAAGCGCAGAATATTGAAGTTTCCGGGTATCAATCAGGGACTTGGGACGCTGATACAGTATTTGTTGTTGGTGATGTCTTTGTTTCAGACACATTAAGAATTGCCCCCGGAACCTGTGTGTCTTTTACTGATTATTATAACATCAACATCAGAAAAAACGCCTCTTTAATGGCTCTCGGAGAAGAAAACGACTCCATTGTTTTTACAGTCGCTGATACGACGGGTTTTTTTAAGTACAATTCGGGCAGGGGTGGTTGGAATGGTATCACGATGTACCGTTCAGGTGCTGTGAGATTTGAATATTGTCGTTTACAATATGGCAAGGCAGCATTGGATGACGATCAGGATGGTGGTGCGCTTCGCATTTATGAATGCGAGGATGTTGCCATCACGAATAGCACTTTACGTAATAACTTTTCTCGCGAACACGGCGGTGCTTTGAATGCCATTAATTCTATAGTCACCATGCAAGGCTGTGAGGTGCTGGAAAACAAGACTTATACGGGTCTCGACACGGTCTATTTCATGTATGGAGGCGGGCTTCGTTTTTTGAAATGCGACGTACACCTTACCGACATGGTATTCCGCAACAACAATGGAAAAATGAGCATCGGTGGCGCACTCTGTTTGGACAGCTGCGCCGTTGTTCTCAATCGCGCGGAGTTTGAAGGAAACCACGGCCTCAACGGAGCAGGTCTTTATCTCATCCGCAGCAACGATTATCCTTGCATCTTCTCAAACCTGCTTTTCCATCATAACCTTTCGGATCATTTCGCCGGAGGCATGGCCATCTCTGATGCTTCACCCGAAATCATCAACGTGACCGTGGCCGATAACCATTCCATCGGTGTCAATTGTGCCGGTGTGTTTCTTTATCAGCATGCTTCTCCCGTATTCCGCAACTGTATCATTTATGGCAACAGATGTCCTCTAGGACCCCAAATGGATGAACAGTTATGGATTTGGTCATACGATGATTGGTCTATTATTATGGAAAACTGTCTTTTGGATGGCGGTCTGGAAGGGGTGACGAACAATCAGTTGATACATGTGGTCGACACTTTATTGTCTTGCGACCCATGTTTTGCCGATCCCGAAGGATATGACTATCATCTTTCGGCCGACAGCCCATGTGTTGACGCAGGTTCGCTTGAAACGCCACAAGGCATACTTGACGGTGTTGACCTTGACGGGATGCCACGTCTTTTTAATGATAGGATTGATATGGGCCCCTACGAATGTTTTTGGACAGACTTGACAGAGGACTTGGACAAAAAAAACAATTTGAAAGTAGTGGGCAATCCATTGTCATCGATAAGTTATGTTGAACTAACCTTACAGCAAAAAAGCAAAGTCATGACTCGTGTTTATTCAGCGTCAGGAACACTAGTCTGGACCAAAGACTGCGGCATTTATCCCCCCGGCACTCTGCATGTCGACCTTGGCGGTTTGTTGGAAAAGACAAAATCGGGCCTCTATGTCATAGAGGTCACTACCAGCGAGGGAGTTTTTACCAGTAAGGTTGTTAGAATCCGTTAAGCTGGAATAGATTTGTTGTAGAACAGCCTACGTTGTCGTTTGCCTACTGTAAAAGACTTGAAAACGTTTTTTTTCAAGTCGCAGGCGTACAAGGTTTGGATTTGCGAAATGAAGAGTTTGTCATAACAAGTCGTCAGGTCTTGTTGCTCTTTTATGATAAAATCCATGACCTGTCTGACCCCTTCGTCATTAAGGTCTTCTTTCGCAAAAATAAAAAGTCCAAATTCTTTGAACTGTCCATAGAACCCATTGTTGACCTTATACACTTTGCTTTCGATGATGCGTTTCATAGGGAGTGCCAACGACCAGTATTCAAACTCCTTGGATCCCACCAGACTACCATCACCGAGACCATAAGCGTAACCGCTGCGACTGATATTGTTAAGGTCGTCTTGGTCGATTTCGAGAATCGGCTTTCCAGCCATCTCATTCACAAGAGCCTTAGCCACATTCTTATTCTCTCGGATGGCACGTGTCACCTCAATACCGATGCTGTGTTTTTCATCTTGCAGGTCAGGACGGTCACGATTGACCAGATGAGCATAATGTTTACCCAACATGGTCTCTAACGTGATCATGGCATACCGCTCGAAGAAACAGGTGTCGTATTTAGGGGTAAGGTTCTCCATTTTTGAAATGCTAAAATACGCTTTTTTTCGTAACGACAGACCGGCTTTTCTTTCTTTGTCTAAAAATGCCTATTTTTGCCCAAAAGAAGATAATAACAGTGAAGAAACACGCTTTTTTCGTCGGGATGTTGCTGTTTTTCGTTTTGACGGCGACCCTACAGGCACAACGGCTGGGCGGTGGACTGATGGTAGGCCCCGTCTTCTCTACCATGCAGCTATCGGACAACGACTCAACCCGGTTTACCATGGGTTTTACGGGAGGTTTGCGTTTTGCCATCATCCCTGAGCATTCCATTATTGGGGCGGAAATCGACCTGTTATATTCCCGACAGGGAACGGGGATGAAATCGGGATTGAATGAAAATGGAAACAGACATTCTTTCAGCAGCCGTTCTTCTTATGTCAACGTGCCGTTGTTGCTTAATTTCTATTTCCGTAGATGGAATGAAGATGACGAAGACGAGTCGAAAATGGTTCGGCTACGGGTCGGTCCCCAGATCGGGTTCTGTATCGGAGGAAAAGACGTGGAAACGGTGAAACTCAGCAGACAGAACAAGCAATACATCAATCCTTGGGAACGTGGCACTTACAATCGTCTCGACTATGGCATCACGGCCGCCCTGGCCTATTGGCACATTGAAGTTCGGTATACTTACAGTTTTCCAGATGTTTTAAAGGATTGTCATCCATCAAAGAATCATGTCATCTCTTTAACTTGGTCTGCCATATGGTGATTTACAAAATCTTATAGTATAGATTTCTTACCAAACCTCCGTATTTTTCTTCTGTCTTGGCATAGACATAACCTTCGTTCAGAAAGTTCTGTATGCTATAGCTGTTATTCGGCGCACAGGTGGTGCAGAGCAGGTCGTAACCTCTAGCCATGGCCACTCTTTCCACTTCACGGATCAACCGCCGTTGCAGTCCTTGCCCACGATACCCCTCCCTGACAAGATAGAGTTTTTGATTAGCGGGATTGTATTTCCCAGGCAAATCGAGGTCATGGGCATGGTCTTCTTCGAGACATTGCGGGACGTACAGCATGCCGATGGCAACCAATAGGTCTCGATCCCAAGCGCCCATGGTCACATTGGGATAATCCAGACAGGATGCAATCATTTCGGGCTCGTTGTGCCGCAAGAGGCTTTTGTCATCCAGGGTAGCATAAATTTCCTCGTTCAAGTCAATGACTTTCTGCAAGTCATCTCTTCTGCATCGGCGTATTTCAATCATGACTCGTGTTGGTAATAAACTTTGTAATACCTTCCTTTCTCATCCTCTCCTTGTTCGATAAGGTCACGGTTTCCGTGCACGTAGATATGGAAGTTCTTGTCGAGTTTGATGACGCTGCGGAAGGACCGCGCCTGCCGTTTTAAGGCGCTGCCATTGATTTCAAAACTGTCCGCTATGTCAACGTCTTCTCGTTGGGCATAGTCGTTTTTGAATTTATGGAAGCTCTCAATAACCGCAGGTTGTTCTATGACCTCTTGTACGAAGTCTTTCATCTCAAAACGTTCGTTTTCTTTAAAGAAATTTACGGAACGGTTAAGCAAATCCGCCTGGTCGGCCTTGGTGACTTCGAACTGTTTGGGAAGCTCCTTTGTGACAAAGTTTTTCGTCATGGAGAGAACGGTGTTGGTATGGTAATATTCATTGGCACGCTGTACGACGTGTAGGAACTCGTCAGTCCAGAAATGGGCTTCATTGTGGTTGGTATTGTCGACAATGGTAAGGAGAAAACCGTCTTCACGATCCACGTTATAAATGAGGCATCCTTTGTCTAATCTCTTTGTGTTGATACCTTGTTCAGGCGTTAGGTCAAGACCGTCCTCAGACATCCAAACACGAAGGAAAGTGTCTTTGTTTTCCGATTTGAAAAGGCCTATTGCATCGCAGTTTTGTCCGTTTATGTTGCAGCCGGTGAAATGCACGACATAAAACTCGCCCGCTTTGATTTTCGGATGGTCGCTTTTCTCGTAAAGCTGTTTTGCCAGTTTCACAGAGTTGAGATACAAAGTGTCAGGGCTATCGAAAATCTCACTGACCATACTGTAAACCTCATTGAATTTCAAGTCGTTTGCATGGATGAAATGAAAATGTTCCTCGGCTAGGAAAACCTGTAAGAAATAACTTTGCAAGATATTGCGTAAGGTTTCATCGGCTTTGAGCAATTCTTTAGAACAGAGCAATCCTTCTTCAGCCTGTTTGTTGCCGACAAAATGCAGAGCAATATTTCTGATGACGGACATGGTAAATTGGATTTGGGACGCCAAATTTACAAAAAACAGAGGTGAGAAGGGAAATAAAAGAGCTAAAATTATTTATAATCTATTGATTTATATCATTTTATATTTATTTATTATTGGTTTTATTGTTGTAAATCCACCCCCGTTTTTCGTTTTTTTTACCCCGTATTTGTTTTTTCCCTAAACTTGCAGCCTGAAACATACTGAAATCAACCAAATAAAGAAAGATGGATATTATCATTGCTGGTGACGGTGAGGTTGGACTGCATTTGGCCGAGGCTTTGGTGCGCAGCAATCACAATATTACAATTGTGGACCCTCATGAGGAATTGCTGAAGATGGTGGAGTCGCACAGCGACTTAATGACCATTACAGGTGACTCGACTTCCACTTCTGTGCTTTTGCGCGCCAACGTAAAACGTGCAGATTTGGTCATCTCCGTGTTGCACGACGAGCATATCAACTTGTTGACTTGCATCATTGCCAAGAAATTAGGTGCCAAAAAGGTTATTGCCCGCGTCAATACGATGGAGAACCTGAGTCCTGAAGTCTGGCGCATGTATCAGGACCTGGGTATCGATGGACTGCTTTCACCAGAGGATATTGCAGCACAAGAGATCATCTCTCTGCTCAAGCAGAATGCTTCGTTGGAGACCTACGACTTTTCGGGAGGGAAGTTGCAACTTTTCATGGTCAAACTGGAACAAGGCGCCGAAATCCTTGGTAAGACCGTTGAGGAAGTCAGCGACCAATATCAGCATATCGATTTCCGCATCGCTGCCATACATCGCCGCCAAAACACCTTCATCCCAATGGGTGACGATGTTTTCCAAGTTAGCGACATGGTATATGTGGTGACCAAACCCCATGCTATAAAAGATATTATCCATCTGAGTGGTAAAAAACAGATAAACATTCATAATGTCATGATTGTTGGTGGTGGTCGTGTGGGAAGAATTACAGCAAAACGTCTTGAGAACGATATGAATATCAAAGTGTTGGAGATGAGTAAAGAACGTTGTATGGAACTCACAAACTACCTTGAAGACGCTTTGGTGGTCAACGTGGATGCACGCAATCTTGATCTTTTAGAAGACGAAGGCATCAAGAACATGGATGCTTTCATCGCCGTTACCGACAATACCGAAACCAACATCCTGACCTGTCTGCAAGCCAAGTCGTTCGGTGTGAAAAAAACCATCGCCTTGGTCGAAAACATCGATTACATCGACATTTCACAAAATATCGGCATCGACTCCATCATCAACAAGAAACTCATCGCGGCCAGCTATATGGTCAAATACACTCTGGGAGCCAAAGTATCTTCCCTTAAGTGCCTCAGTGGTATTGACGCCGATATTGTTGAGTTCGAAGTCAGGGCCGGTTCTGCCGTGACGCGTAAACCCATCGGACAACTTTCAATGCCATCTGACGCCATCATCTGCGGCATCACCCGTGATGGTGAAAGCTATATCGCTACCGAAGATTTTCAGATCGAGGCCGACGACCGTGTCGTGGTGCTGGCTTTGCCTAATGGCATCTCACTGGTTGAAAAACTGTTTCATTAACGACCTCGTCCTTCTTAACGGACACAAAACGGGCATACGATGGCATTAGAAAGGAAAATAAATCTGCCTTTGATTTTTCGGACAGAGGGCTTTTTGCTCCTTATCGAAGGTCTGTTTATGCTCCTGGTCATCCCTGTGACCTATCTATACCACGGTGTCAATGCCTATAGCATACCATTTTCCGCTCTCATCACCTTGATGACGGGATTTATCCTTGTTTTCGCCACCCGTGGCCGAAAAGGAGAAACAATCCGTCCGCGCGACGGCATGATCATCGTTTCGCTTTCGTGGGTTGTCCTCTCTGTGTTTGGCGGCATGCCTTACCTGATGGGCAACTACGTGCCTAATTTCACGGACGCGTTTTTTGAGGCCTTATCGGGATTTACCACAACAGGCGCCAGCATAATACCCGATGTCGAAAGCCTTCCGAAAGACATTCTTTTCTGGCGTTGCATGACCCAATGGATTGGTGGCATTGCCATTGTAGTCTTCACCGTTGCCATTTTGCCTTTCTTGGGTATGAGCGGCATGCAGCTCTTCGTCTCCGAGATGAATGGCATCACCTACGACAAACTTCACCCACGTATCATGCATACGGCCAAAAGAATATGGGCCATTTATCTGATATTGACAATTTTAGAAGTCGTTCTACTGAATCTTGGCGATATGGATCTATACGACTCCATCTGTCATTCCATGTCAACAATTTCAACAGGAGGATTCTCGACCCGTAACCTCAATATGGCGGCTTTCTCCAACTATTCACAGGTTGTCGTGACGGTATTCATGGTATTAGCGGCTTGCAATTTCTGCCTTTTGTTGCTTTCCGTGACATGGAAATCGTTCAACATTCTGCGGAATCATGAGTTTCAGATTTTGGTCCAATATGTGTTGGTCATAGGCATATCCATTGCTCTTACGCTGATTTTCATCGAAAAGAAAAGCGCAGGATCCTCGTTTCGTATGGCTTTCTTCAGTGTGGTATCCTCATTGACCACGACAGGTTTTTATGTCACCGACTATCTGCGTTGGCCTGTCTATCTTTGGGTGACGCTGCTTCTTCTTATGTTCATAGGCGGTTGTTCCGGTTCCACCTCGGGCGGTGTCAAGATCATACGACATCTGATGTTTTTGAAGAACGCCTTGTTGGAACTAAAACGCATCGTGCATCCGAATGCGGTCATGCCTGTCAACATTAACCGAAAGTCCGTTTCTTCGAATGTGGTCTATAAAAACCTGACTTTTATCTTTGTGTTTGTCATGATTTTTGTCATAGGTGTTTTGGCACTTTATGGCATGGGTATAGATTTCGACACAGCCATAGGCGCCTCGAGTGCTGCAATATGCAATACAGGCACCAGCATCGGTAGAGTTGGACCATTCGGTTCCTACGCTTTTTTGCCCCATATCGCCAAATGGTTATTGTCGCTTTTTATGCTGCTAGGCCGTGTGGAATTGTTCCCTCTCATTATCATTTTCACAAGAAACTTCTGGCGATAAAAACGTCAACAACCCTTGTTATTGAAAAAGACTAATCTATTATTCAAAAGGATTATGTATTATTCATAACAACGATCCACGCTTTTGTTCCATTCATCTTACGATTTGGAGGTTTGCTTCATGTAATCTTTGATTTTTACAACAAGCAATACGACAAAATCAATATCTTTGCGTCAAAATCAAACGCTATTAAAATGAAGAAAACACTGACTTTTTTATCGCTGGCAGCCTTGGTGATGTCAGGCTTGTTAGTCATGGCTCAAGAAAAGAAAATGTTCACCCCCGAGGACGCCTCGTTTAACAACCGCGCCGTCTATGCTCAACGCCCCAACCAACTGAAATGGGTGGGCGACAGCGACTTACTGATGAAAGTGAATGGCAAAGATATCGTCACCATGAAACCCGGTAAGGACAAGGAAACGACCTTCTTGACTCTCGACGTACTCAATGGCTATGCCAACAAGTCGGGCGTCGACAGTCTGCGTCGCATACCCAACCTCACTTGGATTGACAGCGACCAGGCTTATTTCTATGGCTTGGGTAAAGACGGCATCTGTCTCAACCGCCTTAACCTGAAGAAAAAGAGCATCACATCTATAACGTCGTTGCCACAAGATGCTGAAAACCACACCATCTGTCAGCCTACCATGCGTATCGCCTATACCATCAAGAACAACCTTTATGTGGCCGATGGCGACAAGCAGATACAAATCACCGACAACCCCGAAGGCGTGGTCGCCGGTCAGAGTGTTCACCGCAACGAGTTCGCCATCAATGGCGGCATCTTTTGGTCGCCCGACGGCAGCCAGCTGGCCTATTACTCCATGGATGAACGCATGGTGACCAACTATCCTCTGGTCGACATCACAGAGCGCATCGCCACGACCAAGCCCATCAAATACCCTATGGCCGGCATGACGAGTCATCAGGTGACGCTGCACGTCTACAACATGAAGACGGGAAAAGAAATCGTCGTTAAGACGGGCGAACCCGCTGAGCAGTACCTCACCGCCATCACCTGGAACCCCGACAACAAACGCATCTACATCGGCATCCTAAACCGCGGTCAGAATCACCTGAAATTCAACGAATACAACGCCACCACGGGCGATTACATCCAGACCATCTTCGAAGACAAAGACGATCAATATGTGGAGCCTACGGGCCCTGCTCATTTCTTGCCCGACAACAGCGACCAGTTCATCTGGATGGCGCAGCGCGACGGCTATTATCACCTCTATCTCTACACCATCAGCAAGAAACAGGTGAAACAGCTCACCAAAGGCAACTTCGTCATCACCAGCTTCGACGGCTTCTCGAAAGACGGCAAGAAGATCTACTACACCTCTACCGCCGTCAGTCCGTTGGAACGCCACTGCTATGTGCAAGACATCAAGAGCGGCAAGGTGACCAAGATCACGGCCGCACACGGCACCCACAGCGTCAGTCCCTCTGCCAGCGGCAAGTATTTCCTCGACTTTTACAACAGCACCGATGTGCCTTACAATGTCGATCTGCAGGATGCAAAAGGCAAGAAGGTAAGCCGTCTGCACGAGGCTGAGAACCCGCTCAAGGATTATTATATCGGCGAAACCACCATCGGCACGCTGAAGGCTGAAGACGGCCAGACGCTCTACACCCGTCTCATCAAGCCTTACAACTTCGACGCTTCGAAGAAATACCCGGTCATCGTCTACGTCTATGGCGGACCTCATGCTCAGCTCATCACCGACGAATGGACGGCGGGTGCGGGCATTTACCTCAACTATCTCGCCCAGGAAGGTTTCCTCGTCTTCACCCTCGACAATCGTGGCTCTGCCGACCGTGGTGAGGCCTTCGAGCAGTGCATACACCGCCAGTGCGGACAACTCGAGATGCGTGACCAGATGGTAGGCATCGAATGGCTGAAGACCCTGCCCTACGTTGATGCCGACCGCATCGGTTCTGACGGCTGGAGCTATGGAGGCTTCATGTCCACTTCGTTGAAGATAAACCACCCGGAGGTGTTCAAGGTGAGTGTTGCCGGCGGTCCCGTACTCGACTGGAAATACTACGAGATCATGTACGGCGAGCGTTATATGGACACGCCGCAGGAGAACCCCGAAGGCTACGAGCTGACCAGTCTGGAGAACAAGACCGATAAACTGGAAGGCAAGCTCCTGATGATCCACTGCACCACCGACCCCGTCGTGATGTGGCAGCATAGCCTCGTCTTCGTGGAGAACTGCATCCACAACGGAAAGCAACTCGATTACTTCGTCTATCCCGGCCACGACCACAATGTAGCTGGTCCTGACCGCGCCCATCTCATCACGAAGATCACGCAGTACTTTAAGGATAACCTTTAGTACAGGGCGACAAATAAAATAGCAAGAAAGGGCGGCTGAACCAGCCGTCCTTTCGTATTTTAGAGATTTACACGTTTACTTGAAAACTCATGCCCTTGTCACTCAAGGTGAGGTCCTTCAGTAATGCGAGAAGATTTTTAATTTGCTGATTTCTAAGTAATAATTTCAACAAACAGAAAAGGCTGCCGCAATCTGCGACAGCCTTAACTGATAACTGCAAACTGCAGACTCCCAACTTACTTGAACGCATTCTCGCTCAGGCCCTTGCCACTCAAAGCCAAGTCCTTCATGTAGCTAGGAACCTCTTTGCCGAGGTACTTGTCAACATACAGTTTGGCGAGGTATTGGCCGAGCATGAAGC